>JAGANE010000273.1 GCA_017624395.1 Clostridia bacterium | reverse complement strand
TTTTCTCGGACGCTTATCTGCATCCCAACGATTGCGGAATGTCTCTGTATGCCGAGAATCTGATCATTGCTTTGGAAAAGTATCTATAAATAGGCGTTTTGTATTTTCGGTTTTTTTATCATCTTTTTTCTGCATTTGTTGTTGACAAGCGGTCAAAAGTATGGTATAATAAAGGCGTACAAAATCAGCGTTTGCATGACTGACGGATAATGCGGGACACCGCAGGGGAATACAAACGTTATAAAGCCGACCGTCTGGGCAATTCAGTTTAAACGCTGATTTGCCCTTTTTTTGTGGCAGATCCGCAAGCAAGGAGGAAAAAAGTATGGAACACAAGAATTGGATGGGATTTCAAGGCGGAGCTTGGCAGAATGAGATCAACGTGCGTGATTTTATTCAGACCAACTACAAGGAGTACAAGGGGGATTCATCCTTTTTGGCGGGCGCAACCGAGCGCACGAGCGGAATGATGAAAAAGCTGAATACGCTGTTTACTCTGGAGCGTCAGTACGGCGGGGTGTTGGATATTGATACCGCAACGGTCTCGTCGCTCACCAGCTATTCTCCCGGATATATAGATAAGGATAACGAGCTGATCGTGGGAATGCAGACCAACCGTCCGCTCAAGCGCGGTGTCAACCCGTTTGGCGGTATGAGAATGGTTCGTCAGGCGTGCGAGGCATACGGATATAAGCTGAGCAACAAGGTGGAGGAGGAATTCCGCTTCCGCACCACGCACAACGACGGCGTTTTCCGCGCATATACCGATGAGATGCGTCTGGCGCGTAAGTGCCACGTCATCACGGGACTTCCCGATGCCTATGGCAGAGGCCGTATCATCGGAGACTACCGCCGTGTAGCGCTTTACGGTATCGACCGATTGGTGGAGGAAAAGAAGAAGGATAAAAAAGCCCTTTCCGATTGTATTTTTGATGCCGAGCATATCCGCTTGGACGAGGAGCTTTACAAGCAGATCTCCTTCCTTGGCTACCTCAAGGAGATGGCGGCAATGTACGGCTATGACATCAGTCAGCCCGCCTCCAATACCCGTGAGGCGATCCAATGGACGTATTTTGCCTATCTCGGTGCCATCAAGGAGCAAAACGGCGCGGCAATGTCGCTCGGACGCGTCAGCACCTTCTTTGATATTTACATTGAGCGCGACCTCGCCAACGGAACCTTGACTGAGGAGGGCGCACAGGAGCTGATCGACGATTTTGTGATGAAGCTTCGCATTGCGCGTCATTTGCGCACGCCCGAATACAATGAGCTGTTTGGCGGAGATCCCATGTGGATCACCGATGCGGTGGGCGGCATGGGAGAGGACGGCAGAACGCTGGTGACCAAATCCAGCTACCGAATCCTGAACACGCTTTACACCCTCGGCTCGTCTCCCGAGCCCAACCTGACCGTTCTTTGGTCAAATTCGTTGCCCGCAAGCTTCAAGCGCTTTTGTGCCAAGGTCTCGGCGGATACCGATTCGATCCAATATGAGAACGATGACGTTATGCGTCCCATTTACGGAGACGATTATGCCATTGCCTGCTGCGTTTCCGCCATGAAGGTGGGCAAGCAGATGCAATTCTT
>JAGANE010000272.1 GCA_017624395.1 Clostridia bacterium | reverse complement strand
GACGGCTTGACGCCCGAAATCATTAAAAAGGCTTTGGAAATGACGCACATCGGTCGTGATTATATCATTGACGAGGTCATTCTCAAGGCAATCGAGGCTCCTCGCGCAGAGGTCTCCAAGTACGCGCCTAAGATGACGACCATGAAGATTGATCCCGACAAGATCCGCGAGGTCATCGGAAAGGGTGGCTCGGTCATTCAGAAGATCGTTGCCGACACCGGTGCCAAGATCGATATTGAGGACGACGGAACCATTCACATCGCGGCTGTCAATGGCTCGCAGGCAGAGGCTGCAAAGGCTTGCATCGATGCCATCGTATTTGAGCCCGTGGTCGGTGCTATCTATACGGGCACCGTTACCGGAATCAAGGAGTTTGGCTGCTTTGTGGAATACGCCCCCGGTAAGGAGGGTATGGTCCACATCTCCAAGATCGCACCCCGCAGAATTGACAAGGTTGAGGACGTACTGAAGCTTGGCGACGTTGTAAAAGTGAAGTATATCGGTCTGGATAAGAAGGGCCGTATGGACTTCTCCATTAAGGACGCTCTCGAGGGCTGATTTTCAGATTTTCAAAAAGCAACGTCCTGCGGCTTGCCGTTGGGCAGACCGCAGGACGTTTGATGTATTCCAAAGGAAGGAGAGATCACAGGCATGGGTAACCGTTCCACGCCCCCACGCAGTTTTAATACCTTAAAGCACAGCAACCGCGACCAACGCATCAAGCGCCGCCGTCGGGAGCGCATCGTGCTGCTTTCCATCTTTACGGTAGTCTTTGCCATTCTGCTGACCCTGGCAATCTTTTTGGTTGCCTCCCTGGTAGACGTGATCAAGGCAAACAACCCGCCCAAGGAAAACGAAAGCGGCGCCGATACGGGCAACGTTCCCTCCCCCGAGGACGTGACCTATCAATCGATCACGCAAGCAAATACCGCGGTTCATACGGGAGAATTGCTGATTGTCAACACCTCCCACGAATACGTTTTTCCCACTACGGCAGCAGGGCTGAAAAATATTTACGATAATCGCGTCAAATATCAGGACGTTTCCAACACCTACATCGTCGGAAACCCGACCTGGAAGCTACAGGGTGTGGCATTGGATGCCTTTAACGCCATGATGCTCAAGCACTATGAGCTGTTTGGGGAGGGCAGCATCAAGGTCTCCTCGGCTTACCGCAGCTACGAGGATCAGGCAAGCAGCACCACGTCCTCTACTCCCGCAGGCTACTCCGACCATCACACGGGGCTCTGCATTGCGCTCAGACCCAACGACGGTACCTATCTGGAAAGCGACCATTGGATCTACCAGAATTGCCATAAGTACGGCTTTGTCGTCCGCTATCCCGACTCCAAAAGTGCGGTCACCGGTGTGGACGGCTACGACTACTGCCTGCGTTACGTTGGTGTAGCGCACGCAACCTATATAGCTGAAAACAACCTTTGCATGGAGGAATACGCAGAGCTGCTCAAAAGCACCTACAATACCTCCAATCGCCTTGCGATCACGGGCGCAGATGGCGCTCATTATGAGGTCTACTACGTTCCCGCAGGCAGCGGTGAGGTGACCACGCTTCAAGTGCCCAAAAACCGCACCTACACCATCTCGGGGGACAACATCGGCGGATTTATCGTTACGGTAAACCTCGATCAGACCTCAAATGCATAAATCACAGCTTTTTTGCATATCCTATCTATCATAAACGGAGGAACGAATCATGGAAAACGAAACCAAGAACGTATTTGAAGCCGAAGAAGAAATCTGTGACGCCACCGAGGAAATTTCGGTCTGCAACTGTGAAAACAACGAGCAAAAAACCGTTTACCAAGCCGATGGAGGCTGTGTTGAAGCAATTCGAGCCGCCTACGACACCGCAGAGGAATCCCCCAAGGAAAAGCTGACACGCAAATGCCGCGAGGTCAAGGAGGTCTGCCTTTCCACCGCCGACCGATTGATCGACGACTGGAAAAAGACCGAGGGAAAGCCTTATATCAAGCAAACCACCACCTGCCGTTTGGATATTTACAAGGATCCCAACGACGAAACTCCCGTGGACACCTTTTACACCGAAAAGATCAAGACCTGCTCGGTGCGCACGCTTGCCATCGTTGGTACCGCCGCATTTGCCGTGATGTGTACCGCCGAGTGCATTGCCAAAAAGCTGTTTGGGAAATAATTTTTAAAAACAGAAGTATAACCAAAAGGAGTCGTGTTTGATCACGGCTCCTTTTTTACAAGCAAAAATTCGGAAAAGGTGTGCCGACACGGCTACCGATGAGCTACACCTTACCACAATAAAAAATATGTGAAAAATTCTTGAAAGGGGTTTGGGGAAAACTTCTTTTAAGAAGTTTTCCCCAAGTAACTACCATCCATCAACTAATCAAGCCCTCGTCAATCTCAAACATGGCGCTGACACGCGAGGCAAGCGCGGGATATGCCGCAAGCGTTGGATCGGATGCAAGCAAGGAACGCGCATCGGTCGTTGCATCGGTCAAAATCGAGCTATCCTCACCCGCATCGGCAAGGCGGAAGGTCAAGCCGCCACTCTGTCGCACTGCGGTATGATCCGCCGCACCGAGGAAATCGCCCGGACCGCGCTGCAGAAGGTCCTGCTCGGCAATGGCATAGCCGTCGTAGGTCGTGCGCATGGTGTCAAGCCTTGCGCGGGAACGCTCCCCGACCTCTCCCATACCACCGGTAACAAGAACGCAATAGGATTTCCGCTTGCCGCGTCCCACGCGACCGCGTAGCTGATGCAATTGGGAAAGCCCAAACCGTTCTGCATTTTCAACGATCATCAAGCAAGCGTTTGGCACGTTGACGCCAACCTCAATGACCGTAGTGGAGACCAAAATCTGTAATTCATTTGCCGCAAACGCCTGCATGACGCTATCCTTTTCGGCACTTTTCATTTTTCCGTGTAAAAATCCCACACGGAATTCGGGAAAGACGTTTTTCAGCTCCTCGGCATATTGCACCGCTGCCTTTAAGGGGGGCTGCTCCTCTCGGCGGCCTCCGTCGGACAAAATATCGCAAAGCTCCAATTCATCCGCCGCCGTTTCCTGCTCCTCCACTGCGGGACAAACCACGTACACCTGCCCACCCTCATTTACCTGCTTACGGATAAATCCGTTGAGACGTGCGCGATAGGATTCGTCCACGACAAAGGTATCAACACGCTGTCTGCCGGACGGCATTTCGTCAATTTTAGAAAGATCAAGATCCCCGTAAAGCACCAAAGCCAGTGAGCGCGGGATCGGAGTGGCACTCATCACCAAAAGATGCGCGTGTGCATTTTTTTCGGAAAGCAATGCCCTCTGCCGCGCACCAAAACGGTGTTGCTCGTCGGTCACAACAAGTCCGGGAGCGGCAAACGAAACACCGTCCGAGAGCAATGCGTGCGTACCGATGACAACCGAGAGCCGACGGGAGGGATCCTCGGAGCTGAGCGCGGCTTTGATCCGTCTTTTTTCCGATGCCGAGGTCGCGCCGATCAAAAGTGCGCAGGAGATGCCAAGCGATGCAAAAATGGGGGCAAGATCGGCATAATGCTGACGCGCCAGGATCTCGGTGGGTGCCATCAGCGCCGCCTGCCGTTGATTTTGCACGGCGATCAGCATTGCCGCGGCAGCACATACCGTTTTTCCGCAGCCTACGTCTCCCACCACGATACGGCTCATGGGAACGTCGCTTGCCATATCGCGTCGAATATCGGCAATCGCGCGCTCCTGTGCGCCTGTCAAGGCGTAAGGCAATTGCGCGGTCAAGCTTGTAACGTCCCCCTTGGCACAGATGGGGGCGCCGTGCTTTTTGGTTGCCGTGCGCGTCATCGCCGCGCCCAGTGCAAAGCAGAAAAACTCGTCGTACACCAAGCGTCTGCGTGCAATTGCAAGCGACTGCCAATCGTCGGGACGGTGGATATTCCGCTCGGCAAAGGAGAGCGTACAAAGTGACCGACGCTCGCGCAATTCATGCGGCAGGGGGTCGTCCTTTTCGGCAGACAGGAGCGCAAGCGCTGCGGCAATGTCCTTTGCCACCTGCTTGGGTGACAGCCCCTCGGTCATACGGTAGACCGCCCAAAGCGGCGGGAGCGAGGCATTCTCCGTCCAAGGCTCGGCAACGGGTGAGGACATGGAATATCTTTTTCCGCTCCGCTCAACCTTACCAAAGAAACGAAAAACCGAGCCTATGGGAAACTGATTTTTGAGATAGTCCTGATTAAAATAAACGATCTCACAGCTCCCGCTCTCGTCAAAGGCGCGGAACTTGAGAAAGGATTTATGACTGCGCAGGCGAACCGCCCTCGGCTCGGTAGCCACCGTCAGGATCACCGCGCTTTTTCCGTCAAGCCTTGCATCGGCAAGCAGACGAATATCCCCGCGATTTTCATACGCGCGCGGATAATGGCGGATCAGATCTCCCAGAGTAACAATTCCAAGCCTTGCATAGCTCGCCGCACGCGCTTTCCCCACTCCCGCAAGCACGGTAACGGGGGAACACTCGTTGATCATTTCCATTTCTCTCGCCTCCCTTCTTTTTACTGATATTATTATACCGCGTTTTGGGCGTTTTGTCAAGGCGTTCCAAAAAAGCAGAGAAAAACGGGACTGCATCCCACCGAGGCGCAGTCCCGTCATGTTTAATTAATCGTAAAGCTTTGCCCAACGGCGTTTTTTGAGAATATTGCCAACCACCAAAAGGATCAGCAACGCAAGGATCACGCCGCAAAGAACGTAGATGCCTACGCCAATGCTGCTTTCCACCTTTAATTCCTCCCACAAAGCATTGAGCATGGTCAAGCGCTCGGGCGTCAGATTGAGATACGCCTGCGTGGGAACAGACGCAGCCATGTCCCCGTACAGGATCTCCATGGCGTCCTCGTGAACCTCTGCCATTGCCTCTTGATACTCCTCGCTCTCCACGACCATGGTCAAGGGAGAAGCATAATAGGTATAAAGTGCATTGGCAACGCCTACCTCCTCGCTACACATAAAGTTGATATACTCCAATGCAAGCTCGTAATTTTTGGAATTTTTGGGAATGCACATGGCATCCACGTAAATGTTGGTTCCCTCCCTTGGATAAAAGAAGGAAAGATCCTCGTTGTCCTCATGCATGGCAAGAAAATCGCCCGCATAATAGGATGCCACCGCCGCAGAGCCGCTTTTCATCTTGTTAAAGATCTCGTCCATCACGTAGCCCTGCACCACGTCCTTTTGCGTTTTGAGCAGCTCCAGAGCCTCCTTCCACTGCTCCTCGGTTGCCTCGTTGACATCGTAGCCGAGGTAATAAAGAGCTGTTCCAAAGGCATCGCGGCTGTTATTAAACTGCAAAATGTCGCCCGTGTAATCGTGATCCCACATCAGCTCCCAGCTGCCGATCTGGGGATCTTCCTCGGGAACGATGGAGGAATTATAGATCACGCCCACCATACCGTAAAAATACGGCACCGAATAAACGTTGTCGCTTTCGTCCTCATAGTAGACGTTCTCGCCCTTGAATTTTTCGTCAATAAACTCGTAATTGGGGATCTTGGAAAGATCAAGCGGTGCCAAAAGTCCCTCCGTTACCATGCGTTGGATCATATAATCGGACGGCACGATCACGTCGTAGGTCGCCGCACCGCTGTTGATCTTGGCATACATATCCTCGTTGGAGGAAAAGGTGGAGTAATTGACCGACACCTCTTTGCCGTATTTTTTGTAGTAATATTCCTCAAACGCCGCGTTGACGTCAAGCGACTCCTCCGAGCCGTCGGAAATATACTCACCCCAATTGTAAACGTACAGCGTTTGCACCTCCTCGCTCCCGCAAGACGAAAGCGAGATGCAGAGCAACGTGAGAAGTGCGATCAGCAAAGCGTACCAAAAAGCAAAGCGTTTCATCAGATCTTGCCCACCCCCGTCAGTTGTTTCTGTTTTTTGCGTTGTCTGCTCTCCCCTGCAGAGCCTGCCACGTTGACGGCAATCAGCAAAATGAGAATGGCAACGATCATCAGCGTGCAAAGCGCGTACATGCTGAACTTGACCTCATGCGCGGTCTGGTTGTAAATGTAAAGCGGAAGGGTTTTGAAATCGGGAGAACTGACAAAATGGCTGATGACAAAATCGTCAAGCGAGAGCGTAAAGCCCATCATCAAGCCCGAGATCACGCCCGGCATAATGTGCGGAAGCTCCACACGGAAAAAGGTCTGTGCGGGTGTACACCCAAGATCCAATGCCGCCTCGGTCAGGCTCTTATCCATCGTGCGAAAACGCGGAAGCACCTGCAAAATGGCATACGGCAGGTTAAAGGTGGTGTGCGCCAACAGCATCGTCCACATTCCAAGCGTATCGCTGACACCGATGATGGTGGCAACGCCAACAAACAAAAGCATCATCGAAACACCCGTAACGATATCGGGATTCATCATGGGAATGTTGGAAACGCCCTCTGCGATCCTTTTATAATATTTGCTTTTGGATCGCGAAATGGCAAACGCCGCCAACGTACCGATCAGAGTGGCAAGGCAGGAAGACGTCACCGCCAAAAAGAGCGAGTTTTCGAGTGCCTTGAGTGCCTCGCCGTCACGGAACAGCTCGCGGTACCAATACAGAGAGAAGCCCGAAAAGCTGCTCATGCTGCCCGATTGGTTAAACGAAAAGACAATGACGACCAAAATCGGTGCGTAAAGGATCAAAAAGATGATCCCTATGTAAAATTTGGACAAAAATTTCATACGATGATATCCTCCTCACTGTCGGAGAATTTGTTCATCACCGCAAGGGAAATGAGGATCAGGATCATCATGACCAAGGAGATCGCCGCGCCCGTGTGGTAGGTCACCGCATTCTTGAACTGTCGCTCAATGGTATCTCCGAGCAGGTCAAACGATCCGCCACCCAGCTTTTGCGAGATATAAAAGGTGCTGATGGAGGGGACAAACACCATGGTAATGCCCGAGATCACGCCCGGCATACTCAGGGGCAGGATCACGCGCAACAGTGTCTGGCGGTTGTTGCAGCCAAGATCGGCAGCCGCCTCCAGATAACGCCCGTCCAGCTTTGTCATGGTGGTATAGATCGGCAGAACCATATAGGGCAAAAAATCGTAAACCATACCCAAAATAACCGCCGCATCGGTACCGATAAAGGTCAGCTTCTGAAAGCCGAGACGCACCAAAAACGTACTGACGATACCTCCGTTATCCAACAGCGCCATCAAGGAATAGGTACGGATCAAAAGACTGATCCACATGGGAAGCATCAAAAGCACCAAAAGAACGTTGCGCGCCTTTTCGGACATTCTTGCCATGCAGTACGCCAAGGGATAGCCGATGAGAAAGCAGACCGCAGTTGCGATCAGTGAAAATCCCAACGACATCAAAAAGGTTTGCGAATACGAGGAAAGGGAAAGAATATTTTCAAAGGTAAAGCTACCCTCTCTGTCGGTAAACGCAAAATAAATCACGAACAGGAGCGGAGCAATGATAAAGACGGCAGACCACAACAGATGCGGTGCCGCGGCGATCCGCTCAAACACAGACCGTTTTTTCATTCTTCTTCCACTTCCTCCGTCGCATCGGAGAGCTTATCCAATTCATCGCTGAACGAGGAGTAGTCTCCAAACATTCCCGAAAACTCGGATTTTTTCATAATATGGATCGCATCGGGATCAATCGAAAGTCCGATCGTTTCGCCCTCAGCCACAAAATCGGTGGTCTGGATCATCCACTTAAAGCCCGCCACGTCCACAATGATCTCGTAATGCACGCCGCGGAAGGTCACGCCCGTAACAAGTCCCTTGAGCATTCCCTTTTCGGGCGAGACAACGTCCACGTCCTCGGGGCGTACCACAACGTCCACAGGCTCGTTCTTTTCAAAGCCACCGTCCACGCAATCAAACACGTGCCCCGAAAACTTGGCGCGGCGATCCTCCAGCATCACGCCGTCCACGATGTTGGATTCCCCGATAAAGTCGGCAACAAAGGCGTTGACAGGCTCGTTGTAAATATCGGTAGGAGAACCGATCTGCTGTATGTGACCGTTCTCCATGACCACCACGGTATCCGACATGGAGAGCGCCTCCTCCTGATCGTGCGTGACATAGATGAAGGTGATCCCCGTTTGATGCTGAATATTTTTCAGCTCGTTTTGCATATCCTTGCGCAATTTGAGATCCAATGCCGACAGCGGCTCGTCCAAAAGCAGCACCTTGGGCTGATTGACCAGCGCACGTGCAATTGCAACGCGCTGCTGCTGTCCGCCCGACAGCGTATTGACACGGCGGCGCTCAAAGCCCTTGAGGTTGACCAGCGCCAGCATTTCCTTTACCTTGGTACGGATCTCCTCGTCGGGACATTTGTGCAGGCGCAGACCAAACGCAATATTATCAAATACGTTGAGGTGGGGAAAAAGCGCGTAACGCTGAAACACCGTGTTGACCTGACGCTTGTACGGGGGCAGATCGTTGATGCGCGCACCGTCAAAAAAGACGTCTCCCGCATCGGGGGTCTCAAAGCCTCCGATGATACGCAGCGTCGTGGTCTTTCCACAGCCCGATGGGCCGAGCAACGTAATAAATTCCTTGTCGTGAATTTCCAGACTCATGTTGTCCAGAACGGTCTCTCCGTCAAACGCCTTAGAGATGCCGTTCAGCCTTATCAATACGTCTTTGTTCATTCCGCATAAATACTCCTTTAAAAGAAAAATAAAAAAATATTCATGGAACTACACGGACACGCGTCCGCCGTCGGTTGACCCACTCTCAAAAGGCTGAAAAAACTTGAGAAAAGGCGTTTCCGACGTGATCACCATAAATCGCACCTTATATTGTAACAGATATATGCTCAAATTGCAATATATTTCGCAAAAAATTTCAAATTTCGTCATTATTCATAATGACCGCCGATGTGTGGGGATCAATTGGATTTATCAAACAAAAATCGGAGCTTTCCTCGGCTTTCCTCAAAAATCCTCGCGTTTTTGCAGGCTTTTTCCATATCAAAACCGAAAAAGAAGGGCTTTTGTAAAAAAATAAGTCTTTTTTTGAATTTTTTCTGAAAAAATTTAGAAAAAGCCCTTTTCTTTTGCTTTTTTTTATAGTATAATATTAAATGAAATATTGTCAAGGACGGACGAAAGGAGTCATTGTCAAAGCCATGAAACAAAAGTACACCATCACCGTTGCGGACATGGAGCTGAATATCATCAGCGACGCCTCTCCCGACGAAGTTGAAAACATTGTCGGTATTCTTGACCGACGCATGAGAGACATCAATCTCAAAAGCCCCCGTTGCACCAAAAACGAGGCGGCGATCCTTTGCGCACTTTCCTATTGCTCCGAGCGCATTGCCATGCAGGAGGCATTTAAGAAGGTAGAAAAGGACGCCTTCCGCTTTGAAGGCGAAAATGAAAAGCTGAAAAAAACGATTGAGGGAATGCAGGAGGAATTGGACAACCTTCGCAAGGATGACGCCGTCATGCGCTCGATCCTTGACCGCGCCGCACTGACCGCAACCCCTCAGCCCGTTGCGCAGGACAAGCCCAAATACATCCCCAAGCCCTTTGCAAAAAAGGAGGAGCCGACCACCGAGCAGCTTTCTGCCTTTGACAGCCTGCCCGAACAACCCACCGCGCCCGTTCCTCCTGCTGTTCCCGTACAGGAAAGCGCAGCTCCCGCAGAGGCTCCCGTGAAGGAGGAAGCTCCCGCACAAGAGAGCAACGCTCCCAAAAAGGCGCAAAAGCCCGCCAACAAAAACCGCGTGGGCAATATGTTTGATCTGTTGACCTTCAGCGACATCTGACAGTATGAAACGCTTACCCGAATTGCTTTGTCCCGCAGGCTCTCCCGATTCCCTTGATGCGGCAATTGAGGGAGGTGCGGACGCCGTCTATCTCGGCGGTGCGGCATTCAATGCGCGTATGAACGCAAAAAACTTCGGCGGAGACGCTTTGCGCTCCGCCGTTTTGCGCGCGCACACCTTTGGCGTCAAGGTATATCTGACGCTCAATACCCTTGTTACCGACCGCGAGCTTCCCGTGTTTTTGGAAACGGCACGTGATGCGCTCCGCGCAGGCGTTGACGCATTGATCGTTGCCGATCTTGGCGGTGCTTTGGCAATCCGCCGCGCTTTTCCAAACGCAGAGCTGCACGCAAGCACGCAGGCGTCGGGACACAGTCTTGCAATGGCACAAGAATTAAAAGCCCTCGGCTTTACGCGCATGGTGGTGGCACGCGAGACCTCAGCAAAAGAGTTGCGAGAGCTTGTCAGTCAATCCCCCATTGAGATCGAAGCGTTTGTGCATGGTGCGTTGTGCATCAGCCACTCGGGGCAGTGTCTGTTCTCCTCGGTGGTGGGTGGCAGAAGCGGAAACCGCGGTGAATGTGCCCAGCCCTGCCGTCTGCCCTATACCGCGGGCGGCTGCAAGGGAAAGAGCGGCTATCCGCTCTCACTCAAGGATCTCTCCCTTGCCGCGCACGTCCCCGAGCTGATCGACATCGGTGTTTCCTCGCTCAAGATTGAAGGGCGCATGAAATCCCCCGAATACGTCCGCGACACGGCGCGTATCTGGCGCAGACTGCTGGACGAAAATCGCGCCGCAACCCCTGCAGAGATGCAACGGCTTGCCGATGCCTTTTCCCGCGGTGGCTTTACCGACGGATATTACACGGAGCAGATCGACCGACGCATGCTTGGAATTCGCTCGGATACCGACAAATCCAATACGCGTGCGCTGGAGCCCTTTGAGGGATTGACGCGACGCATCCCTTTGGATATCACGGCAAAGCTTACTGCCAATTTCCCCGCAGAGCTTACGCTTTCGGACGGAACGCGCAGTGTTACCGTTACGGGAGAAATTCCCATGCCTGCGCTCAATGCCCCCTTGACACATGAAACCGTAGAGCGCAATCTTTCCAAATTCGGCGGCACGCTCTACCGTGTCGGATCCTTTTCTCTGGAGCTTGATAAGGGACTGATGCTTCCCATCTCGCGCCTCAACGAGCTTCGTCGCCGCGCCTTGCAGGCATTAGAGGAAGCTGTTTCCACCTCTGACGTTGCGGAAATGCCGTTTTTGCGCTGTAAGCCGACCGCAGGTCGCGCCCATCTGACCACGGCTCGCTTTTATAAGCCTGCACAGATCACGCAAAAGGCAAAGGATTTTTTTGATATTCTTTATCTTCCCCTGCATCAATTTACCCCCGACGCCAACGGTGTCGTGCTTCCCCCCGTGATTTTTGATCGGGATCTGCCACGCGTGGAGCAGATGCTCCGCGATGCTAAAAGGGCAGGTGCCAAATATGCTTTGGTGGGCAATCTCGGACACCTTGACGCCGTCAAACGGGCAGAGCTGATCCCCATGGGAGATTTTCGATTGAACGTGACCAACACCGAAACGGTATGCGCGTTGGAAACGCTTGGGATCGGATCGGTGATCCTCTCTCCCGAGCTGACGCTGCCGCAAATGCGTGACCTTGGCGGCAACACAGAGGTGATCGTTTACGGCAGACTCCCTTTGATGACACTGGAAAAATGTGTGATCCGCGAGCTTGCCGACTGTCAGCGCTGTGCCACCGATTGCGTCACCTTTTCCGACCGCCGCGGCGTGACCTTTCCGATCCTCCGCGAATGGGAGCATCGCAACGTCGTGTACAACAGCCTGCCCACCAATATGTCCGACCGCGAGGAGCAGCTCTCCCGCGCGGGATTGACGGCGCGGCACTTTTTGTTCAGCACCGAAACCTGTACCGAAGTGGACAAAGTGATCGATGCGGCACGCACCCATACCCCTCTTTCCGTCCCCGTCAGACGAATAAATTCATAAAAATTCAAATAAAATTGAAAAAAATACTTGACAATTGCATATTTATGCGCTATAATATCTCTTGCAATCAATAAAAAATCACTTTGGAGGAAAAGAAAATGAAAAAATTGATTAGCGTTCTTCTCGTTGCCGCAATGCTGATTTGCGGAATGTCAGTTCTTGCATCCTGTACACAAAAGGGCGGCGTAAAGGTCGTCAATATTCCCCTCTCGGTTGAGGAATACGCATTTGCCGTTGCAAAAGAAGATACCACGCTTTTGGCAAAGGTAAACGAATATCTCGCAAAGATCAAGGGGGACGGTACCTTTGATGCTATCTGTGACAGATACTTTGGCGAGGGCACTCCCGTAAAGTTTGACGCCGCTACTCAGGCAGATGCTTCCAAGGATCAATTGGTCGTTGCAACCAGCACGGGATTTGCTCCCTTTGAAATGGTAGACGAAAACGGAAAGTTCTACGGCATCGACCTTGAGATCGCAAAGGGACTTGCTGAGTACCTCGGCAAGGAGCTTGTCATTCTTGATATGCAGTTTGCATCGGTCGTTACCTCGGTACAGACCGGCACCGCCGACATCGGTATGGCAGGTCTTACCATTACCCCTGCCCGTCAGGAAATGGTTACCTTCAGTGATTCCTACTACAACGCATCTCAAGTTCTGATCGTCAACGAAACCGACACGACGTTTGATGCCTGCAAGACCGCAGACGACGTGGTTGCAATCCTTGACAAGATGACCAAGGATACCAAGATCGGTTGCCAGACGGGTACCACGGGTGAGACCTACATCGTAGGCGACCTTGACAATCCCGACGGCTACGGCTTTAAGGGTCTGCCCGTAACCAAGATGGGCTACGACTATGCCGCTCTTGCAGTAACCGCAATGCGCAACGGCGAGATCAACTTTGTCATCCTTGACAACGCTCCCGCAGAAGCAATTGCAAAGAGCATTAACAAATAATGATTTTCAAAGCAAAACAAAGGCTGCCGAGAAATCGGTAGCCCTGTTTTGTGAAAAGAACCTATGATGGAAAGAAAGGATAACACGTCCAAATGGATTTTATAAAGCAGTGGTCCGCCTTTTGGCGGTTGTTTTACACCAACGGCGGTTATAAAAGAGTTTTTGCAGAGGGCTTAAAGAATACCCTGACGATTGCCGTTTTGGGCCTTTTGATCGGTATTTTGATCGGCACGCTCATCGCTGCCGTCAAGGTCATGCCAAAGTACAAAACGCTCCCCCGTGTTCTCAATACCGTCTGCAACATCTACGTCGGCTTCTTCCGCGGGACACCGATCGTGGTACAGCTGTTGCTTGCCTATTACGTTCTGTTTCCCCTCATCGGAATCTCCATCGGCTCCCTGAACACCTGTATCCTCATCTTTGGTCTCAACAGCGGCGCTTACGTTTCCGAGATCATGCGTGCGGGAATCCAATCGGTAGACAGCGGTCAGATGGAGGCGGGACGCGCCCTGGGACTCGGATTTTATCCTACCATGCTCAAGATTGTGGTGCCGCAGGCAGTCAAAAATATTCTCCCCACGCTCGGCAACGAATTCATCGCCCTGATCAAGGATACGTCGGTGGTCAGCTTTGTGGCGGCAGTTGACCTTTACAAGGTCTTTACCGAAATGGGTAACGTCAACTACGAGTATCTCGCCCCCTACCTGATGATGGCACTGATCTATATTGTTTTGATCATGCTGGTCACCCTGCTCTTTAAGCTGTTGGAAAACAGAATGAAGCGCAATGAGCGTGCGTGAGAAAGGAGCTTGCCATGAAAAAGAAGCAAATACAAACCAAAGCGCCAATTGAAATCAAGGATAATGAGCTGATCGTCATCAAGGGGCTTTGCAAGTCCTTTTCGGTCGGTAAAAAGACCTTGAACGTATTAAACAACATTGATTACGTGATCCACAAGCAGGAAAAAATTGCGATCATCGGTCCTTCGGGAAGCGGAAAAAGCACGTTTCTGCGTTGTCTCAACTGTATGGAGGATCCCACGGGTGGATCGATCTATTTTGACGGTGAGGATATTGCCGACATCAGCGTTGACATCAACAAGCACCGCGAAAACATCGGCATGGTCTTTCAGCAGTTCAATCTGTTCAACAACAAAACGGTGCTGGAAAATATCAGGCTGGCTCCCGTTTATCTGAAAACCAAAAAGGCAGGCGGCATCTTTGCAAAATCCGCCGTCAAAAAGCAGATCAAAAAGGAGGCCGAGGAAACGGCAATGAACCTGCTCCGCCGCATCGGGCTTGAGGAAAAGGCACACGTCTATCCCTCTACACTGTCAGGCGGTCAAAAGCAAAGAATTGCCATCATCCGTGCGCTTGCCATGAATCCCAAGGTCATGCTCTTTGACGAGCCGACCTCGGCACTCGACCCCGAAATGGTTGGTGAGGTGCTGGATCTGATCAAGGAGCTTGCCGCAGAGAGTATGACCATGGTCATTGTCACCCACGAAATGGGCTTTGCGCGCGAGATTGCGGACCGCGTTTTGTTTATGGATGGAGGTGTCATCTCCGAGGACGCTCCTCCGCAGGAGCTGTTCAACAACCCCAAAAATCCCCGTACCAAGGAATTTTTGAGCAAGGTATTATAATTGATTGACAAAAAAGCGCCTATTGCAGCAGCTGCAATAGG
>JAGANE010000271.1 GCA_017624395.1 Clostridia bacterium | reverse complement strand
TGAATTTTTTTGAGTATTCTTAAGGAACTTTTTTCAAAATTTTCCTTAAGCCGCCGGAGGCAAAAACCCCGTCCTCTGCTCTCCTTACTCTTTAAACAAAATATCGGCACCGACGGCTCTTTCGACGGCGGAGCGGATATTATTCATGCCATAGCCCGTGGAACCGCCCTGACCGGGGATGGACACAATAGCGGGCAGGGGGAGATCCTTGTAACGGGAAAGCTCCTCCTCCAACTGAGCGGCATAATTTTCGGTCAGAAAGATCACCGCGTAATCGCCCGATTTGACAAGTGCGTGGATCTTTTTTGCCGCCGTCTCGGCGTCGGTCACGTCGTGAACCGAAAATCCGAGTGCCATAAAGCCGAGAACCGCATCGCGGTCACCGACGATTGCAATTTTATACATAGCTATCACGGATCCTTTCACGAATGGTATTGACGGAAAGCCCCGCCGCCTTGCCTGCAAGAATGATGCGCAGATTGCGCACCTCGTACTCGTGCGCTTGCAGGAACGCGATCAAGACCTCTGCACCAAAGGAGACGTACTTGATCTCCTTTAAGGTCTGCATCAGATAATTGTCACAGCTTCGCTCCACGGCGGTCAGCGTTTTGTCGGACGCCGCCACAAGTACCGAAAGCTTTTCATATTCGGTATAATAAAGCTTGTCCCAAAGCGCGTCCTCCCCTGCGGCAAATTGCGAGAGCAGCCAAGCATGGGAAAGCTTGCCGCCGCGCAGGAGCGACTCACGCAGGAGTGCCTTTCCATTCTCCCCGTTCTTCATGCGCAGCACGCGCACCGTCGTCAAAAGATTGGTCAGGTCAATTTTTTCACGCACCAGCTCCACGGCAGGCTCCACACCCGACGCGGATGCCGCCGAAAGCATATCGGCGTAGCAGGCAGCATCGATCAACAGATCAATGCTTTGCGGGTCCTTTGTTTTGGCATAAACGCGCATCGCCTCTGCGGCGGCTGCCGCCATGCCCTCGGAAAGCCCCGTAAAGTCCCCCGCCTGCACCATGCCGATCACGGTCTCGGCATCCACCGTACCAAAATCAAACATCATCGAGCGCGGATCGATCTCGCGGACAAAGCACTTGATCGCCGCCTTGACGTTGTTGCAATCGTAAGGGTAACGCCACAAGAGCAGTACTCTTTCGTCGGGTGCCATTGAGGCGATCTCACCATAGGCAGACCGTAAAATACCCAAAAGCGTCTCCTCTCGCAAAAAGCGTCCGCTTACGGTATCGGTCAGTGGCAGAATGCCAAACTCGCGCAACAAAGCGAGACACTCCTCCTCGGAGTCGGCACCAAGCAGCTTGTCCAAGCGCTCACGCCCCACGATCCCGCTCTCCAAAGCGCGAACACGGGCGGAATGATATAAATAATCGGTCATCGTCGTTCCCCCGTCATCTCCGCTCGGGAGAAGTAAACAGGGCGCGGCTGACCTCGGTCTCCAACTCCTCGCGCAATCCGCGGAAGATGAACTGCAACGAGCAGTTTGACTCGATACTGCCGCAACGCAGGATCAAGCCACCGTCGATCGCCACCGTTTTTTCGGAAAGCACCAGCTTTTTCAGCATTTCGGGCGGAAGCTTGCCCGTCAGCTTTTGGACGGCTCCCTCAAGCATCGCCTTGCCGCTACGGTCGCGGTCGCGCTGGTTTAGCAGCACCTCGTATGCCTCGGGTGCCATGGCTTCCTCCTCACCGTACAGGGTACGGCTGATGTTTTCTGCCTCGGCTTGCTCTAACAGAGCCGCGCATAGCAGACCGACCAGCATGTCGGTATATTTTGACGCTTCAAGATTGCGGATCCCCGACAAGGCTCCCTCAAACACGCCGTCCAAAAGCTCGCTTTGCGTTGCCAAAAGAGCATTTCTCCTTTGGTTTGCCGCCGTAGCCTTTGCCCGTGCGATCAGGTCTGCCGCCTCGCGCTCGGCTGCCTCGGTCAATTGCTCGCGGATCTCCTCGGCACGCGCGGCGTACTCCTCGGAGATGCGTTGACTTTCGGCTTTGGCTGACGCGAGAATGGCATCCGCCTCTGTCTGCGCCTCGGCAAGGATCCTTTGGGTGATCCTATCCAATCCGTTCATAGACATTTCGGCTCTTGCTCCTTTCTCTGAATATCGGTAAAAGGACCGCCATCAGAGGATCAGAAGCAGAGAAATGAGCAGTGCAAGAATTGCGTAAAGCTCAACGAAGGATGCGGAAATAACAGCTTTACCAACGGCGTCGGGACGCTTAGCAAGCACCGAGATACCTGCGGCTGCAACCTCGCCCTGCTTGATTGCCGAATACATACCGCCAAATGCAATGGGAAGTGCCGCAAAGAGATAGTAGCCACCCTCTGCGGTGGTGAGTGCGGCGGTACCGCCCATAATGCCACTGCCAATCATGATCAGGAACGCGGCAACCATTCCGTAAATACCCTGCGTCATAGGCAGAGCCTGCAAAAGCATGGATTTACCGTACTTGTTGGGATCCTCGCTGATCAATCCCGCGGTTGCCTTTGCAACCAGATTAACGCCGCGTGCCGAGCCGATACCGGGAAGCACCGTTGCAAGTGCCGCACCGAGAATGGCAAGATTGTTCCCCGAAAACAGTTCCTTAAAAATTTCTCCAAAAAATCCCATGGTCTTTTTTCTCCTTTTTCTTTTCTGATTTTTATTTTGACTTTATTGGATTTCGTTTGAAAGCGCGCCGATGTCCTCCGAGTAGTTCTCGGCAGGGAGCGCGGGATTGAACGGCTCGCCGCCGTCCTCGTAGAATTTACCGAAAAATTCAATATACTGCAATCGCGCCGCATGTACAAAGGTACCCAAGAGGTTGATTGCAAGGTTCAGGACGTGTCCGAGGATCATCACGATCAGCATAAAGACAAATCCGATCGCGCTCCCCGCGCCAAGCCCCGTCAGCATATTGATGACCTGCGCAATAACGCCTGCCACAAGTCCCAGCGCCAGAATACGTGAGTAGGACAACAGATCCGATGCAAAGCTGATGAGCGAATACAAGCCTCCAAGTCCGCCAACCAGCCACCCGACAAAGCCCTTTTTGCCAACACCCTTGAGCAAAAAGATCAGTCCAAAGCCTGCAAACATCAGGTATTTTCCAATCATCGACAACAGCGCAAACAATTCATTCGTCGCCGCCGAAACGGTGGTGGGATCAGGCATCAGCATGTCCACGTAAAGCGCGGGAACCATCAGATCAATGCCCGCAAACAGCACCCAATACGGCACCGTGGAGCAGATCGCCTCTATCACCCTTCCCTTTTTGCAGGTCTCGATCATATTGACCGCCATACCCGCAATCAGGTGGATCTCTCCCACACCGAGTGCCAGCACCAAAAAGGAGGTGGAGGAATCGATGGGGTTAAAAATGAGACCGTTATAAAAGAATTTTCCGATTGCCGTGGTCTCGGCAACGCCGTCGGCATGGTAGATAAAGCTGTTCATGATGGCGGTGGGCAGATTTCCAAACCAGCCGCCAAACAAAACGCCCATGATCATGCAGGAAATGCCGCAATAACCAAACATGGCAAGCATTCGCTTCATTCCCTCGCGCGGATTGAGCAGCTTGATGCCGCCAAAGCAACCAAGCACCAACAAAAGACCGTAGCCCACGTCGGCAAACATCATACCGAAGATGATAAAATAAAAGATACTCATGATCCACGTGGGATCAAAGGTGCCGTACTTAGGATAGGAATACATTCCGATCACCCACTCAAAGTTTGCAGCAAAGCGATTGTTTTTGAGCAGCACGGGCGGCTCCTCGTCCTCATCGGGATCGGAAACCTCGCAGGCGCACTCAAACGACGCCAACGCCCGTGTCAGCCTGTCCTCTGCCTCCATCGGGATCCAGCCCTCGATCACCGCACAGCTTTTGGTTGCCGCAAGCTTTCTTTTTTGCAGGCAGACGTTGACTGTGGTCTCCTCAATATCGGCAAGGATCTCCACGTCGTCAAGCTTCTCGGCAAGGTCGCGCAGACGCTCCTCCGCCGAAAACAGCTCGCCGTCGATCTCACCCATCCGCACCTCGCAGGCCTC
>JAGANE010000042.1 GCA_017624395.1 Clostridia bacterium | reverse complement strand
GCAAAATCCTTCGAGGTTGTAAGATAGATGATCAAGCCGCGCTTTTCCGCCGCACGGAGTTTTGCGCCTACCTGAATGCCGGTCATCTCAGGCATCATCACATCGAGAATATATAAATCAAACCCGACACCTTCATCTACACTCTCTAAAAGATCATAGGCAGATTGAAAAGTGTGGATTTTCACGGTTGTTTCATTATGACTTACATAATAGTCGTTCAGTAATCCAACCGTATTTTCAAGCCAAAGCTTCTCATCATCACAGACGGCTATATTGAGCATAGGAGACACCTTCTTTCGGTTGCAAACAAGGGACAGTCCCTTGAAGTGTTTTATTTCCACTTTTGGGTATGCACACAAAATAACAGAATATATTATAGCACAAATTCTTTTAAAAATCTATGGTTTTCGATGATTTTACAAAGCTATTATATACAATAGCAAAAATCCGACCACCATAACGATGGCCGGATTTTTCTGTAATCCTACTCGGTTTGCGTAAACTCCGTTAAGGATAACACGCCTTGCTCCGTCTTGTTTTTGCGGAGGGGATATGCTATACTGAAATTGAGGGGGTGTTACCGTGACAGAGGTGGTAGCCGCGCTGATATGGAAGGGCGATCGGTTTATGATCTGTCAGCGACCGGCGCATAAAGCACGAGGGCTTTTGTGGGAATTTGTCGGTGGCAAGGTCGAGCCGGGGGAGAGCCGTGAGCAGGCGCTGATACGCGAATGTCGTGAGGAGCTTGCGGTGACACTGTCGGTCGGTGGGGTGTTTACGGAGGTCGTTCATGAATATCCCGATCTCACGGTGCATCTGACGTTGTTTCATGCTGCGATCTCCGAGGGAACACCGCAAAAGCTGGAGCATAATGATATTCGTTGGATCACTCCAAACGAGATCCCCGATTACGAGTTTTGCCCGGCGGATACCGAAATTTTGAAAATGATCCGCCGGGAATTTGCGACGTGCGGAGACGCTGCTTGCAATGGATCAGTGCCGTGTGATAGGGACATTTGAGTTTAAGAACGGGGGTAGTAGCGATGGATAGACCGTACATCGTTTGTCATATGGTAACTTCTATCGACGGCAAGGTGACGGGGGAATTTTTGGAGCAGCCCGTGTCGCAAGATTCGATCAAGTTGTATTATGAGATTAATCGCACGTTGCCGTCAAACGGCTTTATCTGCGGTCGTGTGACGATGGAAGGTAGTTTTACACACGGGTGGTACCCCGATCTTACTGCTTACGCTCCTCAGAAGACGGTGGATTTCATCCCCGAGCACCGATCGGGATTTTACGCGGTGGCGTTTGATACTAATGGCAGGCTGGGTTGGCGCTCCGGGTGTATTGTTGATGAGGATTCCGGCTACGATGGTGCGCAGATCGTCGAGGTGCTCAGCGAGAATGTTGACCCGCGGTATCTCGGGTATTTGAAAAGTCAGGGGATCGCGTACGTGTTTGCGGGTCAGGAGACGATCGATGTGACTGTGGCACTGAATAAGCTGAGCACCTTGCTTGGTGCGGAGACGTTGCTGTTGGAGGGTGGCAGCATTATCAATGGAGCGTTTCAGCGTGCCGATGTAATCGATGAATTGAGTATTGTTATTGCGCCGGTTGTTGCTGATGCCGTAGATAAGCCGTTGTTTACGGTGAGTACGTTTGCAGAGTTTGAACTGACGGATGTCAAACGAGTGAACGGAACGGTCGTGTTGAATTACACGAGAAAGAGCAATGTGCGGTGAATGGCCGCACTGTGAAAAAGCGCCCATTTTAAGTCGTATTTGTTATAACGTAAAAAATACCGGCTGATTTGCTTACAATCAGCCGGTGTGGGGAAAGGAGCAACAATATGGAAGATAAAATACTACATTTGGGCGTATGGATAAAAAAGAGCGACAAGAATCAAATTTGTCGTGAAAACTATGCTGTGATTGACGGAAAAAGCATTGAGGCTTATGGTCTTTCTTTTTGCGAAGAACATCAAGAAAAATGTTTAATCAATTTTGATAAGAATATGGCTTATTTCAATCAAATAGCAAAAGAAGAGTTTGAATATGCACTCCAAATGCTAATTACTTCTAACAAGAAGATTAGACAAGTGTCTGACCTGAATAATTGCAACAAAATGAGTGGCATATATGTTATGGTGTTGGACAAATGCAAGCAAGTGTATATAGGGCAATCAAGGGATATTAAAAAAAGAATTATGTCACATTGGAATAAGCAAAAATCATTTGATCGGTTGCTTTTTGGTAATGTAAATGATTCAGTTTTGTCGATAGATTCATTTGGGCCTTTGGATACAACAAGAGTGTTTATTTTAGAAACTGATAAATTGGACAGTTATGAAATTAAGTTGCAAAAACGGATTTTATCAGGGTATAAATTAAACCGTATGGCGGGCGGTGTTCCAAAAGACGGGCTTGATTTAATTACAAAAGCTTTGGATCGTAATACTCATAACTTGAGAGAGTTTCACAATGAAGAGTTTGCTGAAAAATATGAAAAGGAATTGAATGTTATTCATTTTATACCGCAAGGATATTGCAAGCCGGAAGAATTAAACGAAGGCGATATTGTTTGTTTAGAACGAACAAATAGAGGAAAACTGCTTCCCCAAAAATACTTTGGTAAAGTTATCAAAGTTACCAAATCAAGACTTTTGGTATATAGATACTGTTCATCAATTTTGGGCTATTCCTGTGTCAAGAATACAAAAGTTCTTAAGGAGGAAATCAGGATAAAGAAAACAATGCTATTTTCCAAAGTGAATGTGGAAGAGAAAAAAGAAATTCACACTTTTTGGAGAAGCAAAAAGTTTCATCATATTGAAGCATAAACAGCCAAGCCTCAACCGGCACCCCGCAGTAGACAAAGAAAAAAAGGGACTGAGATAGGGCGCGAAAAATGATATAATATTCACATCAAATTTGTAACGGAGAAATGTTATGGCTACAAACAAAGAATACTTGGCTTTTATATTAGATCAGTTATCCGAAGTAGAAGGAATCACCCACCGTCAAATGATGGGCGAATATATCATTTATATGAACGGCAAAATTGCCGCCTATCTCTGCTATGATCGCCTGCTCGTCAAACCCGTACCGAGTGCGGTGCAATTGATGCCAAACGCTACCTATGAGCCGCCGTACGATGGTGCAAAGGATATGCTTTTGGTAGATAATGTTGACGATAGAGCATTCCTCAAAGAACTGTTTGAAGCGATGTATGACGAGCTTCTCAAACCGAAAAGAAATAAATACAGCCGATGAAGAATCAAACGATTCCTCATCGGCTTTTTGCTATCACTCAAAGGAAACAGGTTTTGTATCACCTGTTGCGAATGCGTTGGGGCCGGGATCCGACATGGAGAAATACATTTTTGCGGCTTTGGTCGTGCCAAAATCGAGGTTAGAGCCGGAGTTTTGCACCTTGTTAAAGGCATCGCGGAACATCTGGTTGTGCGCTTCCTCGCGGTTGAGGAGAAAATCAATGGTCTCACGCACCTTTTTGTCATCGATCTGGCGATAAAGGTATTCGTAAACCACCTTTGCGCGCTGTTCGGATGCAATATTACTGAGTAGGTCGGCGCACAGATCACCGGTTACCGTAACGTAATCTGCCGTCCAGGAATAACCCGAAGCGTTGATAAGCCCGGGATTAAGACCTAAGAGCACATGGGATTGGATCTCACCGCAGGGCACCTTTGCGGCATCCACGTCGTGACCGTTCAAGAGATTGATGGTCTGCGCCACCATCTCCATGTGCCCCAGCTCCTCTG
>JAGANE010000270.1 GCA_017624395.1 Clostridia bacterium | reverse complement strand
CGCCCTCGGCATCGGTGGTGAACAGCGGCTCGCGAGCCTGCTTGACGTCCTCGATCCCACAGCCGCGATCCTTGATCTCAATCTGGATCATTCTCCCCTCACAAAGCTTGACCGTAATGGTGATCTCTCCCACCGTGTCGCGGTATGCGTGAACAATACAGTTGGTCACTGCCTCCGAAACGGCACATTTGACGTCCGCAAGCTCTACTGCCGTGGGGTTGAGCTGTGCGCAAAATGCCGCCACTGCCGATCTGGCAATCCCCTCGTTGACCGATAACGACGGCAACGCAAGACGCATCTCATTTTCTACTTCTGCCGAAAAATCTACTCTTGTTTTCATCTTTTTTCATGGAGGAAACTTTAAAAAAGCTTCCCCCATACCTCCTTTAAAACTTTTTACGTAAAAATGACTATATAAAAACTCTAAACAGTTCCTTCTGTTTAAGGTTTTTGAAAAGTCCCGAGAAACTTTTTTCAAAAAGTTTCTTGCACATAGCTTGAGGCAGAGCCTCAAAAAATTTATTTTTTTGTTTTGGTTCTCAGGATCGACACCATACGCTCCATGCCTGCCAACTTGATGATCTTAAGGACGGCAGGGCTGGGATCCAGCACTGCAAGCGTGCCGCCGTATTGCTTAACTAATGCATACCGCCCCATGATCAGCCCAAGACCCGAGCTGTCCATAAAATCCACGGCGGAAAGCTCCAGCATCACCCGCTGCGGCCGCTCGGCGGCAAGGCGGTCGTCAATGCCTGTCCGAACCGTGACCGCATTGTGGTGGTCGATCTCCCCGCCCACACGAATGATCAGCGTATCTCCGCGCTCCTCATACGTCACCTGACTTCCGTTTCGTATCATATTTTCACTTCCTTTCGGTTTGTTTTTTACTATTATATCATAAGCAAAAAAAGAAAATTGTCGGAGTATGGTGGCGGTGTTTGTTTTTTTGCAAAAAAGTGCATTCTAAATTTCGTGTCATCGCAGAGAAGGAGTGTAAGAATTTTGAGTCAAACTTTTGCGTAGTGTACAACGGAACAAAAGCAGCGCAGGCGGGATCTCCAATGGATAACCGCCTGCTTTTCCATGTAAAAGTTACTTTTATGATGACAAGCTAAGAAAGCTCCATAATAGATCCCTCCCTCGTTTTCCTCGGTCGGTTTTGCGCCGTTCGTTCCTCGCTCTGCAAAACTTCGACTGCGACCGCCCGTGTCATCTTGAGCTTGCCGAACTTTCGTGCTTGCACGAAAGCGCGAGCTGTAGGCGAAGCGAGATCTCGGGCGGTCTCCGCTCAGGATGACGCATTAAGGTATAGACCATTAGTCTCTCTACGGAGAAATTACTATAAAACAAGAGTTTATTGGACTTGACAGCCGTCACATTTTCTGTTACAATAAAGGAAAGGTCATTGGAAAGGAGACGTTTATGAATCTTTGGGAACAACATAAAAAAACAAAAAACGATGCAAAAAATCAAAATTTGATGCTTCACTTTGATCCCGATATTGAACCCGAACTCAAAACGCTTTACCTTTCGTTTTCCAGATGGTTAAGAAAAGAATATTTCTTCCCCAAAAAGATTCACATTTACATCAGAAATTGCGAAAATATTCGTCTTAAAAACGGAAAACCTGCATATGGTAGCTTTCGTTACTATCAAAAAAGAACGTCCATGATCCAAATTCCCTCAAAGGTAGAAGAACATTTGTTGGGCGAATATACAAAGGAAGATCTTTACGAACAAATCCTTTCATCTTTTGTACACGAACTAACACATTATTATCAATGGATAGACAATTTAGAGCAAGACAATGCCGTATCGGAACGGCAGGCAAATTATTTTCGATATCGGATCATAGAACAGTATTATTTGAACCGATAAAAAAATAGAACCCCAAACGTTTTTCCCGTTTGGGGTTCTATTTCTGTCAGATGAATCAGTCTGCGTAAACGCTGACCTTTTTCTGAGATCTGGTCTTATGCTCAAACTTAACGCGACCATCGATGAGCGCATAGAGGGTGTAGTCCTTGCCCACGCCAACGTTTTCGCCTGCGCAAACAGCGGATCCTCTCTGTCTTACGATGATGTTGCCGGCTACAACTGCCTGACCGTCAGCCTTCTTTACGCCAAGGCGCTTAGACTCACTGTCACGGCCGTTCTTGGTAGAACCGACACCTTTCTTATGAGCAAAGAACTGTAAACTGAGCTTTAACATCATTCTTATCCTCCTGAATTTTTTGGATTGGACTTGGTGGAAATCAATCCTCGTAAGGCTGATCCTTGACCGATACATCAAGATAATCGGCGTACTCCTCAAGCATGTCACTGAGCTGACAGTAATACCCCATCATAATCCCCGATACCGCATAGCGCTTGTAATCGTCCGCCTCAAACTCCGGCAATGCCGCTTTGGCACGCACCCGAATTTTGGTGGCTCCCTCGTCAATGTCATAATCGACGCTTGACGCATACGCGACCTCAATGGTATTGATGAGAAACATTGTCATGGACGAGATAGCTGCGCAAACAACGTCACTCCCCGCCTCGGCAAAGCCCGCGTGACCCTGCTCCTCAAAGCCGTAGAATACTCCACCGCTTCTGAAAAACACGATTTTTGTCATGTCCCTACTGATTAGATTCTAATCAGCCTTCGATCTTCACGATCTGAACCTTGGTGTAAGGCTGTCTGTGACCGATCTTCTTCTTCTCGTTCTTCTTGGACTTGTACTTCAT
>JAGANE010000269.1 GCA_017624395.1 Clostridia bacterium | reverse complement strand
GGGGAGGACTTTTTGCAAAAAGTCCTCCCCTTCCCCCAAGGTCTTAATAATATTCTAACTCTTTCAATCCTCTACACGCGCGCCGAGGATGTTGCGGTATTTTTGATAAAAGCTTTCAAAATAGCCGCCGTCGAGGGCTTCGCGCATTTTGCGGGTAAGGTTGTTGTAGAAATAAAGGTTGTGAACCACTGCAAGGTGCATTCCCACCGCTTCCTTTGCCTTGAGCAAATGGCGCACGTAGGAGCGGCTGTAATGACGGCAGGCAGGACACCCACAATCCTCGTCAAAGGGACGGGGATCGCGCGCATACTTTTCGTTGAGCAGGTTGATCTTACCCTTCCATGTAAAGAGATTTCCGTGGCGCGCATTGCGGCTGGGCATGACGCAATCAAAGAAATCCACGCCCATGTGTACCGCCTCCAAAATATTGCACGGCGTTCCCACGCCCATCAAGTATCGCGGCTTGTCGGCAGGCATGTGCGGCTCCACTGCATCGATGATGCGATACATCTCCTCGGTCGGCTCACCCACCGCAAGACCGCCAATGGCGTAGCCCTCGCAGGGGATCTCGCGGATCATCTGCATATGTGCGATACGCAGATCCTCGTAGGTTCCGCCCTGATTGATGCCAAACAGCATTTGCTGACGGTTGATGGTATCGGGCAAGGAATTAAGGCGATCCATCTCGGCGCGACAGCGCATCAGCCAACGGTAGGTGCGCTCCATGCTGTCCTTGCAGTATTTGTGCGGTGCGGGATTTTCCACACACTCGTCAAACGCCATGGCAATGGTGGAGGCAAGATGCGATTGAATCTGCATGCTTTCCTCAGGGCCCATAAAAATGCGCTTTCCGTCAATATGAGAGGCAAAGCGCACGCCCTCCTCGGTGATCTTGCGAAGCTGAGAAAGCGAAAAGACCTGAAATCCTCCGCTATCGGTCAAAATCGGGCGATCCCAATTCATAAATTTGTGAAGCCCACCCATGTCGTAGATCAATCCGTCTCCCGGACGAAGATGCAAATGGTAGGTGTTGGAAAGCTCAACCTGACAGTCGATCTCTCGTAGCTCCACGGTGTTGACACCGCCCTTGATGGCGGCACAGGTGCCAACGTTCATAAACACGGGCGTCTGAATGTCCCCGTGTACGGTGTGCAGGACGCCGCGACGCGCACGTCCCTCCTGCTTCAACAGTTCAAATTGCTTTGACATTTTTCAAAGTCCTTTCTCGGCAGCAAGAATACAGCTTGCTCCTATGATTGATGGTTTATTTTTTTTGCGGGGGGAAGGAAAACTTCTTTTAGGAAGAAGTTTTCCTTCCCCCCGTACCCCCTATCCTTTCAAGAACCTTTTTGAATAGGGAAAAGATTTACGGTGTTGATTGGTATGTCACAAGCACAATGGGCATTTTTTGTCTGATGGGTTTAAAAAGGCAACAAGCTTACCACAGATTGCCCTGCAAAAAGAAGGCATAGATAGATCAATATCTGCATCAGCCAAAAAACAACGCGCCACGGCTTTTCCCAGTGCTCCGCAATGGATTGCAGCGCAAGCACCGCGATCCCCGTAATCGGAAGTCCCGTGATCAGCCAAACCTCGTAAGAGAGAATCGGGATCAGCGAAAAGATCAACCACAACAGATAAATGGGAGACGCGATAATGGGCGACAATTCAAACAAGCTCTTTGTGGTAACGCTGTCGGTTTTTTCAAGCCGATCCAGCTTTGTCATCGCAAAATGACACGCCGCCATGGCACTGCCGTAGGCAAACAAAATGCACAGCACGACCAAAGTTGCAAATTCACCGATGATCTGTCGGTAAAACAGAAATACGATCACGCTCAAAATGGCAAAGAGGATGTGTTCTTTGATGAATCTGCGAAACTCCATGGTGCCTCCTTTTTTATTTTTGAAGTGTAATCAGAAACACTTTGGTCCAAATTTACGAAATCCCTTTTAATACAGCTTTTTGGGAGTGGCGACTAAACCTGCAAGATAATCCAAAGAGACGTTATAATATTTTGCCAACGTAATAAAATGATGCATGGGAAGCTCTCTTGCCCCCGTCTCATAACGACAATACTGCTGTCTTGGCATAGACAACACTGCGGCTATTTCTTCTTGTGTTTTATCTGCATCCGTGCGCATATCACAAAGCCTTTGGTAATAATACATAAAAATCCTCCCCGCAAATCGACTGCAAAATATTGCTAAATGCCTATTTTTTGTCATTATATCACGAAACCAAACGGTTGCTATTTAAAAGAAACCGTTTGGTTGCTATAATATTAGCCAAAGGAGGAATTAAAATATGAAAGAAATAATAAAGGAACTTTGGTATGGAAATCTCAATCCAAGTGAAGAACTCTTTTTAAAAACAGCTAAAGAAAAAGGCGAATACAAGAAATTTCAGGAATGTACCGAAAAATTTGAAGCTATGTTATCAAAAGAACTGCTGGAATTATTTGAAAAAAGAGAGGATCTTGCCGCAGGAGTACGAAGCATGATAGAAAGTAAAATATTTATCAATGGATTTTGCCTTGGAGCAAAAACGGTGATCGAAGTCTATCAAAATAACAAATCTGACAACGCTTGATTCCTTTCAAAACCCCGTTCTATCAAATTGCTTATCAAGGGTGTGGTGTGAAAGCTCCAACGCCACGGGTCTGCCATGGGGGCAGAAGGTAATATCGGGGATCTCCATCAATTTGTCCACGATCCATTGGATATGCTCGTCGGCGTAAGCTCGGCCTGCCTTGACAGCAGCCTTGCAGGCGGCTTGATAGAGTGCTTTTTCAAAGATGATGTCACGCGTCAGCTTGACACTGCCTGTGGCATTGAGAATGCGTGCTGCCATGGTGCCAAGCATATCCGATACGGCGTTGGGATCCACGCTTTCGGGGATTGCATCCACCGAGACCGTGTTTCTCGCAAAGCGCATAGAAAATCCGATCTTTTCCAATTCGTCGGTATATTCCTTCAAAGCCTCAACCTCGGCACTTGTCATCATCACGTCCACGGGGAGCATCAAAAGCTGAGAAACGACCTCAAGGCTTTGCAAGCCCGCCTTGAGCTGCTCAAACAGAATGCGCTCGTGCGCCGCGTGCTTGTCCACAACAAGCAT
>JAGANE010000268.1 GCA_017624395.1 Clostridia bacterium | reverse complement strand
CCCATACCTCCCGTATTCAAGCCCTCGTCATTGTCCATCGCACGCTTATGATCCATGGAGGAAACCATGGGGCGCACAACGTTACCGTCGGTAAAGGCAAGCACCGAAACCTCGGGACCCGTCAAAAACTCCTCAATGACCACACGGCTGCCGCTCTCGCCAAACTGCTTATCCTCCATCATGGAGCGCACGGCAGCAACAGCCTCCTCGCGCGTTTCGGCAATGATCACGCCCTTACCGAGAGCCAAGCCATCCGCCTTGATGACCGTAGGAATCGGCGCATTTGCAAGATACGCAATTGCCTCATCTACGTTTTCAAACACCTCGTAAGCAGCGGTGGGAATACCGTATTTTTTCATTAAATTTTTAGAAAAGACCTTGCTTCCCTCAATGATCGCCGCCTTTGCCTCGGGACCGAAGCAAGGAATGCCGACGGCGTTCAAAGCATCCACCGCGCCAAGTACCAACGGATCGTCGGGAGCTACTACGGCAAAGTCGATCTTCTTTTCCTGTGCAAACGCAACAATGGCAGGAATGTCCTTGGCACCGATGGCAACGCACTCTGCATCTGCGGCAATACCGCCGTTGCCGGGAAGCGCGTAAAGCTCGGTAACGTTGGGATTTTCCTTGATTTTTTTGATGATGGCGTGCTCTCTGCCGCCACCGCCGACAACCATAATTTTCATATCCTTGTCAAAGTCCTTTCTTACTCGTAAAGCGGATATTTGGCGCAAAGAGCCTCGACCTCTTGACAGATTCTATCACGGCTGTTTTCAAAATCAACCGCCACGTCCTTGATCCATTTTGCGATCAGACGCATCTCCCCCTCCTTGAAGCCGCGCGTGGTCACGGCAGGCGTACCCACGCGGATTCCGCTGGTGACAAAGGGCGTTTCGGGATCGTTGGGGATCGCATTCTTGTTTACAGTGATGTGTACCTCGTCAAGACGCTTTTCCATTTCCTTACCCGTCACACCGAAGGGACGCAGATCGATCAGCATCAGATGGTTGTCGGTATCTCCCGAAACCACACGGAAGCCCTCCTCCTTCAACGCAACACAAAGTACCTTTGCGTTGAGAACGATCTGCTTTTGATACTCCTTAAATTCCTCGGTCAATGCCTCTCCAAAAGCCACCGCCTTGGCGGCAATGATATGCATCAAAGGACCACCCTGCGTACCGGGGAATACTGCCTTGTCGATCTGCTTTGCAAGTGCCTCCTTACAAAGGATCAAGCCACCGCGAGGACCGCGCAGGGTTTTGTGTGTGGTAGTGGTCACAACGTCGGCGTAAGGCACGGGGCTTGGATGAAGTCCCGCAGCCACAAGTCCTGCAATATGCGCCATATCCACCATGTAGTAGGCGCCTACCTCGTCGGCAATCTTGCGGATCTCGGCAAAATCAATGGTACGGGAATATGCGCTGGCTCCTGCAACGATCAGCTTGGGCTTGCACTCCAAGGCAACGCGACGCATCTCGGCATAATCCAGCATCTCGGTATCATCGGACACGCTGTAAGGAACAACGTTAAAATATTTTCCCGAAATGTTAACGGGAGAGCCGTGCGAAAGGTGTCCGCCGTGTGCAAGATTGAGTCCCATTACCGTGTCGCCCTTATTGAGAAGTGCAAAAAACACGGCAAGATTGGCGCTTGCACCCGAATGGGGCTGGACGTTGGCATGCTCGGCGCCAAACAGCTTTTTGGCACGGTCGCGTGCGATATTCTCTACAATATCCACGCATTGGCAACCGCCGTAATAGCGTTTGCCGGGAAAGCCCTCGGCATATTTGTTGGTCAGCACGGTTCCTGCCGCCAAAAGCACTGCCTTGGAAACGATGTTTTCGGAGGCGATCAGCTCAATGTTCTGTCGCTGACGATTCAGCTCCAGCTCGCACGCATCAAACACCTCTTGATCGTAGTTTGCAAGTTCATCAAAAAAATTCATGGGATTTCCTCATTTCGCTAAATTTATTAGTGATGGAAAAGTCTCATGCCCGTAAATGCCATAGTCATGCCGTACTTGTTGCAGCACTCGATGACAGCATCGTCGCGGATAGATCCGCCGGGCTCCGCGATGTAAGAAACGCCGCTCTTTTTTGCTCGCTCAATATTGTCACTGAACGGGAAGAAGGCATCCGAGCCGAGTGCCACCCCCGTAAGCGTTGCAAGATAAGCGGTCTGCTCCTCCTTGGTAAAGGGAGCGGGCTGAGAGGAGAAATACTTTTGCCAATTTCCGTCGGCGCAAACGTCCTCCTCGTTTTGGTTGATGTATCCGTCAATGACGTTGTCACGGTCGGGACGACCGAGCGTGGGCAGGAACGGCAGATTCAGCACCTTTTCATGCTGACGCAGCTGCCACGTGTCTGCCTTTCCGCCTGCAAGACGGGTACAGTGAATTCTGGATTGCTGACCTGCACCAACACCGATCGCCTGACCGTCCACGGCATAGCAGACCGAGTTGGATTGGGTATATTTGAGCGTAATCAGTGCAATGATCAGGTCACGCTTTGCGCTATCGGGCAGCTCCTTGTTTTCGGTAACGAGATTGGAAAGAAGTGCCTCATTGATCTCAAAATTGTTTCTTCCCTGCTCAAAAGTAATGCCAAAGACCTGCTTGGTCTCCTGCACCTCGGGAACGTAGTTGGGATCGATCTGTACGATATTATAGTTGCCCTTTCTCTTGGTCTTGAGGATCTCAAGTGCCTCGGGCTCATATCCGGGAGCAATGACGCCGTCGGAGACCTCGCGCTTGATCAGGTTTGCGGTCGTTACGTCACAAACGTCGGAAAGTGCGATCCAGTCGCCAAACGAGCACATTCTATCGGTCCCTCTTGCTCTTGCAAATGCGCAAGCCAAGGGAGACTCGTCAAGTCCCTCAATATCGTCCACAAAGCAAGCCTTCTTAAGCTTTTCGGGAAGCTTTGTTCCAACTGCCGCCGACGTGGGGCTGACGTGCTTGAAGGAGGTTGCCGCAGGCATACCGAGTGCCGCCTTCAGCTCCTTGACCAATTGCCAAGAGTTGAATGCATCAAGGAAGTTGATATAACCGGGACGCCCCGACAAAATGGTGATCGGAAGCTCACTTCCGTCACGCATATAAATTTTGGAGGGCTTTTGGTTGGGGTTACAGCCGTATTTCAATTCAAATTCTTTCATTTCAAAACTCCTCAAACATTCTTATTTACAATTCTTGTTTCGGTCTCGCCGCTTGCAATATCAATATAACGAACAAACAGGGATACCTTATTGTCCTCGTTCAGGTTCGTCCAGATCAGGTCGGTCAGCGTGTCAATATCCACATCGGGAAGCTCCAGCGTTTTGGGCTCACCCTCGTAGGACGGGAGCGGATTGCCGTCACCGTTGTAGGTGTGGATGAACTTTGCTCTGCCCGCGATCGGGTTGGAGTACGCGTAGGTAAAGCGCTCGCAGGAGCTGTCGTCTCCCTCGGCACTCTTAAGAATCGACATGGCATAGTTCATTCCCTCTTTTTCCAAACGGATAATCCCCGAAATACGAGGGGTAAAGTTGGGCTTGTCGTCCTCAAATTCACGCGTGCGGAGCGCCTGCTCAAAGGTCATCTGCTTATCCATCAGATCATAGATCGTGTCGGTCTGATCCCCATTGGTCACAATGGTCTTG
>JAGANE010000267.1 GCA_017624395.1 Clostridia bacterium | reverse complement strand
TACGGCAAAAGGACAGAGAACGTGAAATTTCGCTGTCCTTTTTCACACGCCTTGCCCGTTTAGGTTAGTGTGTTGCACTTTTGGGTGTGCTGTCGGGCGGTAATGAGCCTCCCCTGTGTAAAGGTAGGTAGCTCGCGTAAGCTAGACGGAGGGATTGTAAAAAGCAAAATTCTACAAAAAAACAATCCCTCAGCCGCCTTTGGCGTCAGCTCCCTTTACACAAGGGAGCCTTTCTTTTGTGTTCATCTATGCCTTGTCAATTTTCCTGAACAAGCACTGCTTTTGTGGACACAAAAAGCGAAGCCCCGCACAAGGCGGGGCAAAAATTATAAGGTAAAAAGAGCATTGAAATCTTCACGGCCTCGGAGAGCATCGAAGTCTTTCCAAGTCAGGTATTCTTTGAAATCCTCTGTCAAGGTTGATGTTCCGCTCCAAGTAACATCATTTGAGTCATGAGACAATTTATTGAATATGGAGCATGTATAGGGACGCGCTTTTTCTTTTCCTTCTTGATACATTTTTTCAAACTCAACAGCGTGGTGATGAGACTTTTTTAATACACGAATCGCTTCATCGTACTGCTTTTTTATCGTCAAACATTCTGCCTGCCAAATATAATTGTGCATAAGTGTATCGTGAAACCACAAATAATTTCCGTCGTCAACAATAGTTTTTATCATTGTTTCGGCTACTTTTATTGCAGCAAGGTCTCTGTGTCCGAATTCCAATTCAAAGATCAGAGCTTTCATTTTTCTGAAAATCATGTTCTGCCTATGCTTTTCCCATTCCTCTCCTGTTAGGCACCATTTTAATAGTTCGTCCGCATCAGGATGTTGTTTGGCATAAGATACGGCCTCGTCTCTTCTTCCAATATCGGGCAGAGTCATAACGATTCCGTAAATTGCATCATTCTTGACATCATTATCTGTGCAATCTTCTATTATCATTTCATAGTATTTTACGGCATTTTGAAAATGCTCCTTTTGATCGTCTGAATGTCTTACACAATTATGAATTGCATAAGATGCTTCCGCATCTGCAAGCCACATCAGATAATCAAAATTTCCGGGATATTCAGAAACCGCCGTTTTTGCTATTTCATATCGCTTTTCGGTGTCTCCTGTATTCCACGTTTCTCGCCACTTTTTCAACAAGTCTTCTTGCCGTTCATCGATATCATTAACAAGGCCAAAAAGTTCATCGGTCGTAACGTCAAGCAATCTTGCCAATGGCACGATCATAGATATGTCCGGCGACGCCGCACCCGTTTCCCATTTTGAAACCGCTTGGAACGATACGTTAAGGTATTCTGCAAGCTTTTCCTGCGTCATATCTTTTTTCTTTCTAAATTCTTTTATTTTTATTCCAATGTGAGTCATAGTTAGTCTCCTTGTAAAAAGATAAGCGAGCTCTGCTTTCACTAATATTATATCACAAAACCAAGAGCAATCAATAACTTGTTTTTTGATGATAATTCAACTACCATTTGAGTTTTGACATAAAATTGGCGCACCTGCTTTATCACAGGTGCGCCAAGCGAGATGCTTTTTGTAAACGTATCTTATTTCTGATTGACCACGTGTACGTCAAGCTGATTGAAGGGAATCTCAATGCCCTCGGCAGCAAAACGCTTGTTGATGGTTTCCAAAAGGTCAAAGTTGACCTGCCAATAGTCCTTGTTCTCCGCCCAAACACGAAGCGTGAAATCGATCGAGCTTTCGGCATGGTTGGTCAAACGTGCAAAGGGAGCGGGATCCTTGAGCGTCAGCGGATGCTTTCCTGCCTCCTCCAACAAAATGCTCTTGACCTTTTCAATATCAGTACCGTATGCAACGTTGAACACGAGGTCAACACGGCGGGTATCCTTGACAGAGTAGTTGGTGATATTGTCTCCCATGACCGTGCCGTTGGGGATCGTAACGACCTTGTTGTCTCCCGTGGTGAGCGTGGTGTAGAAGATGCCGACGTCGGTCACTGTTCCCGATTTGCCTGCGATCTCGCAAAAATCGCCAACGCGGAAGGGACGCAGGATCAAAATCATGATACCGCCCGCAATATTGCTCAACGCGCCCTGCAATGCAAGACCGATGGCAACACCTGCGGATGCCAGCACCGTGATCACCGATGCGGTATTGACACCGAGAATGCCGATGATGGTAATGCAGAGAACAATGTAAAGACCTGCCGTGATGAAATGCGACAGCACCGTAACAACGGTCTTATCATTCTTTTCCGCAAACCTGCTTTTGGTCAGCAGCTTGACTGCCCATTTGATGAGGATTCTGCCGATGATGAGAACGAGGATGGCAATGATCAGTCTTTTGCCAAAATTTGCAACGTCATCGATCAAGCCATTGAGGATCTGTTCGAGTTTTTCCATTTTTTGTTTCTCCTTTTTATTTTTTATACACCTATTATAGCACTAAAAATGAAAAAAGTAAATAGATTTTTTTCATGCTCTAACATCTTTTCACAGTTTGTTTACATATTTGATTTTGAGTTTACGTTGGAAGAAAATATCCTCTTGCTTTTTTGTCCAAAGCGTTGTATAATAAAAGCGTAATGACAAGATCGGAGGCATGAAAATGAAACAAAGCTGTGTACAGTGTCCGCGAAAATGCGGCGCCGACCGTGAAAGTGGCGTCGGCTTTTGCGGCGTCCCGTGGGATTTTAGAATTGCCCGCGTGGCACTTCATGCATGGGAGGAGCCTTCGATCAGCGGAACGCGCGGCTCGGGAACCGTCTTTTTTTCGGGCTGTAATCTCCGTTGCGTGTTTTGTCAGAATCGCGAGATCAGCCGCGAATGTCTTGGAAAAGAGGTGGATGCCGACAGACTTGCAGACCTGATGCTCCGTCTGCGTGACGAGGGCGCGCACAACATCAATCTTGTCACCCCCACCCCTTACGCCCTCCAGCTGATCCCCGTGTTGAAAAAGGTCAGACCGCAGCTGGGGATCCCCGTGGTCTACAATTGCGGAGGCTATGAAAGTCCTGAAACTCTGAAGGCATTGGAGGGATTGATCGACGTATGGCTCCCCGACGTCAAGTATTTTTCCGCATCTCTTGCCCAAAAATATTCTGCCGCCGAGAACTATTTTGAGGTTGCCTGCGCGGCACTCACCGAAATGCTGCGACAGAGCGGAAAGCCGCAATTGGATGAAAACGGAATGCTCCTGCGCGGCACCGTCGTACGCCATCTGGTGCTTCCACGCGGTCGCGCCGACTCGGTGGCACTTTTGGAGGCGTTGGCAAAGCAATTCGGCACAGATGCCTTTCTCCTCTCGCTGATGAGTCAATATACACCGCAATTTGCAGATGCGTCCTTTCCCGAGCTTTGCCGCCGCGTAACGACCTTTGAATACGAATCCGTCCTCAACACCGCAATCTCGCTCGGCTTTGGGGGCTATCTGCAAAGCCGTTCCTCCGCCAATGCGGATTATACACCCGACTTTGGAGAACCTACCTTTTGACTTTGATTTTGCATAAAAATTCTTTGATATTCAGTTTTTTTCCTTATTTTTTATAAAATAACAGATGAATTTTTCAAAAATGTCTTTACTTTTTCGGTTTTTTATGTTATGATATAGGGTGGTAAAAAAAATTACTGTAAAAATACAGGAGGTTATTATATCATGGCTATTGAAAGAAGAAAAATTTCCATGGATGGTAACACCGCCGCGGCACACGTGTCCTACGCGTTCACCGAGGTTGCTGCCATCTACCCCATTACTCCCTCGTCTCCTATGGCGGAAGTGACCGACACCTGGTCCGCTACCGACAAGAACATCTTTGGCGAGCCCGCAAGAAACATTCTGGGCGACACCGTAAAGGTGATGGAGATGCAATCCGAGGCAGGTGCCGCAGGTGCCGTTCACGGCTCTCTGGCAGCAGGTGCGCTCACCACTACCTATACCGCTTCTCAGGGTCTTCTTTTGATGATCCCGAATATGTATAAAATCGCGGGCGAGCTTCTCCCCTGCGTCATTCACGTTTCCGCACGTTGCGTTGCTTCTCACGCACTCAACATTTTCGGTGACCACTCCGACGTCTACGCTTGCCGTCAGACCGGCTTTGCTATGATGGCTGAGACCAACCCTCAGGAGATCATGGACCTCGGCGCAGTTGCTCACCTCGCTACCATTAAGGGCAGAGTCCCCTTCCTTAACTTCTTCGACGGCTTCCGTACCTCCCACGAGATCCAGAAGATCGAGGCTTGGGAGATCGAGGACCT
>JAGANE010000266.1 GCA_017624395.1 Clostridia bacterium | reverse complement strand
GTCCCGCCGCGTTCATACGGGGCGCCACGGTAAAACCGACAAAGCCGGAATTGATCTTTCTTTTTTTGACGTACTTGCTTCCCTCGCCTTGCTTACTTCCCGTTGCCGCCTCGATCAATGCGCGCAAGCCGTGGCGGCGAGTATTTTCCAAGAGATGAAGTCCCAACGTAACAATCAGGCGATTTTCATCAATCACAGGCATCACATCGGCAATCGTTCCAATGGCAACCAGATCAGCGTATTCACGGCAGACGCGCTCCACGCCCTCCATTTCGGATTCCCCGTTTTTGCGGCATTCCGCCATTTCAAAGGCACAGATCAGCTTAAACACCACACCAACGCCCGCCAGCTCCTTAAAGGATACGTATCATCTGCTCGGTGCGGATTGACGACAGCACAAGCCGCCGGAAGATCGGCGCGGCACTCGTGGTGATCGGTTACAACGGTATCAATGCCAAGAGATTTGGCATATGCGATCTCCTCAATTGCCGTAATACCCGTATCAACCGTGATCATCAGCTGTACGCCACATTCCTTCAGACGGTCAATTGCCCCTGTGGAAAGCCCGTACCCCTCACGCATACGGCTTGGAATGTAATATCCCACGTCACCGCCAAGCTCGGTCAAATAAAGATATAAAAGGCTGACGGACGTAACACCGTCAACGTCATAGTCTCCGTAAATTGCAATTTTTTCGCCTCGCTCCAAGGCAATCGCGATACGCTCCACCGCAGATGCAACATCACACATCAAAAAGGGATCGTGCAAGCATGCGGTCTCCTGTCGTAAAAACGAAACGACCTCGCCCGCCGTCCGATATCCGCGCGTATAAAGCAGTCTTGCCATGATCTCGGAGAGATCGGTCTCTTTTGCCAGCGAGGAGATTGCTGCATCGATCTCCGCGTTTCCGGGGCGATATTGCAATGACCATTTTTTTTGTTTCTTTTTTTGTTCTGTCATTCTTCCTCCTCAATATTGCCCCAAAGGCACTCTTATCAATTACCAGAAGTGCCCTTTGCGATAATTTCGGTAATTTCAATGTCACAACGCTTTTTTTGTACGTTGCGAGAATAAATAAACAAGCCTAAAAAGCTCAAGCCAAAGCCGATTGCAGCGCCAACCGTTTGCCACACCGCCCGATCCGTCATAAAGGATGCGACAACAAACCCAAGAATTGCAACCACAACGGGAAGTAAAAACACAAGAAGTGCATAAAGCATCACACGCTCGGTTTTGGTTTCGATCACAACACGGTCTCCCACGCAAGCCCTCATTTTGTTATGCGCTGTTGCGGAAAATTTACGGTTTCCTCCCATCAGGGTGCAAACCGAGCATCCTTGACCGTCCTCGGATTTATGACACCCCTCACAAGCAGAGTTACGCTCCACCTCCACAGTGGCATAGATCCCGTCGGTTGCAATCACTTTTGCTTCGTTTTTCATAGCATTTCCTTTCGGTTATTCCTTGGAAAGCGGCGCAAATCGCGCCATCAGTGCCATCGCAACGCGAACACCGTCCACAGCAGCACTTGTAATTCCTCCCGCGTATCCCGCGCCCTCACCGCACGGGTAGATCAAATCGTGTCCAATGGCACAAAGTGCCTCGGAATCACGCAAAATCCTGAGCGGTGCCGCCGTCCGCGTTTCCGCTGCCGTCAAAACCGCATCGGGAACGTCATACCCCTTGAGCTTGCGTCCAAAGGAGCGTAAGCCGTAGCGCAGAGATTTGGTAACAAAGCTTGGAAAGATCTGCTCAAAATCGCTCACCTTTACTGCCCCGTCCCGATAGGTGGGCATAATGCGGGAAGGCTCACTTCCTCGTGTCTCGTTCAAAAAATCTCCCATGGTCATCACAGGGGCAACGTATCCACCGCCCCCTGCAAGATATGCGGCATGCTCCAGCTTGCGTTGAAAAGCAATGGCTCCCAAGGGCAGACTGCCGTTGATCGGCTCAATATCATGACATCCAACCGATACCGCAACTGCGGCGTTGGCATTATTTCCATTTCTTGCATGATTGCTCATGCCGTTGACAACAAGACGCTCCTCCTCGGAGGCCGCCGCCACGACCTCGCCTCCCGGACACATACAAAAAGTATAAATCCCCCGTCCCGTACTCGTATCGGAAAGCGCGTATTCGGCAGGACCGAGATTGGGATGCCCCGCAAATCTGCCGTAAAGAGCCGTATCAATATCCTTTTGCAGATGTTCAACACGCACACCGACCGAAATCGGCTTGGCTTCAATGGCAAGATCCTTTTCCAACAAACGCAAGTAGGTATCGCGGCAGCTATGTCCGGGGGCTAAAATCACCGCACCGCACACAAGCTCTCCAAGATTGGTTTTGACGCGCACGCTTCCGTCGGGACCTTCGACAAAATCATCCATTCTGCAGTGATAATGGAGCTGTCCGCCCAAGCGTTCAATCTCTTTGAGCATTGCCGAAACAACGCCACGAAGCAGATCTGTTCCTACGTGTGGCTTTGCCTTGATCATAATTTCCTGCGGTGCGCCGAATTCACAAAGCGTTTGCAGAACAAACCCGCAGCGCGAATCATTGATCCGAGTGATCAGCTTTCCATCCGAAAAGGTTCCTGCACCACCCGCCCCAAACTGTATATTGCTTTCCACGTTCAATTTCCCTAACAGACGAAACTGTTCAACGTCACGGACACGCTCATCTACCGAAGCACCGCGATCGATCAAAATCGGACGGTATCCGTTTCTTGCCAAAAGCAATGCCGCAAACAAGCCCGCGGGCCCCATGCCAACCACCAGCGGCGGTGCCGAAAGCCGAGCATCGCCAAAGCAGGGCGTCAGCGGTTCCTCTCGCAAAAGCTTTGCCCCGGCATGCTTCAATCGCGACTCGGTGCAGACTTCTTTAGAAAGATTTCCCTCTGCTAAAACCGTACAAACAAAACGAATATCCTCGCGGCGGCGTGCATCCACCGACTTTTTATAAAGCCGAAAATGAAGCGTGGAGGTTGAAAATCCCGCCCGCTTCATTTTATCCTCTGCTTTTTTTAAAATCACAGACTCGTCGGCGTCCACCGAAGCGTGAACGCCACCCACGAGAATTTTTACGGATTTTGTCTTACTCATTGTGCGGTATCCGAAGCGGTTGTCTCCGCCGTATCCCCGTCTGCCGTTTCGTTTTTCAAATGAACAACAGCAAGCCAAAGCACCAACGCAAGCAACAAGCAAAGAAAACGAGGCAAAATATGCAGATTACGGAAACGTGAACCAACCGTTTCCTTTGGTGCCGTCATTCTGGCAATTGCATTTTTTTTCATAAACGAAGCACAGCTCCTTTCCAAAAATCCAATTCTTTAAGCTTTTGGATCAGATTTCCTGATCGGTAGACCCTTCCTCCACAGATGCATCTCTGCACTCTGCCACCTCGGAGGAAGCACTTGCGTCCAAGGAGGTATCCTGCTCGGCATCTGCGACACTTCCCACCATTTTTTCAAATTCCTTCTCCACTTCCGCACTCTTTTGATTGGAGGCGACGGGCGGATCGACATGGGCAATATTTTCCATCATTTCAAGGTATTCCTTACGCATATTTGCACGCTTATGACGCAAATAAGCATTTCCTGCCATATAGGTCATCAAAATATCACAAAGGGTTTTGGCATCAATGTCACGCAAAAGTGTTCCGTCCTGTGCAACCGAAACGGTTCCCGTCTGCTCGGACACTACAACCACAAGAGCATCGCTGACCTCGGTAATACCAACCGCCGCACGGTGTCTCATTCCCATCGTACCAAAATCGGCGTTCTTTTTTGTGGAAGACGGTAAAACACAGCTTGCCGAATGAATTCTCATATTCCGAATGATCAAGGCACCATCGTGGAGCGGTGCAGGGGCATAAAAAATATTTTGCAGCAGCTTGGAGGTCACCTTAGCATCAACCTCTCTGCCCGTGTGAAGATAATCGCCAAGCTTGGTCATCCCCTCAAACACAATCAAGGCACCTGTTTTATTTTGAGACATAACAGTAACGGCATCCGTGGTCTCATCGGCAACCGCTTCTGCAAGGTTCATTTTTTTACGAGAAATGGTATTGGAGCGCGGATTAAACAAAGTCAAATTTCCAAGGCGCTCAAGTGCATCGCGGATCTCGGGCTGAAAAATAACGATCACACAGAAAAATGCCGACGCCGCAAACAATTGAACGAGAAAGGAAAGCGCAGGCAATTCCAAAAGGAATGCCAACAAGCTGAACACCACCACAGCACCCAAGCCGACCATGACACGTCCCGCGCGACGATCCTTGAAAAATCGGTACAGCCGGTACAAAACAATGGCAAGAATCAAAACGTCCAACACGTCCTTAATTCCCATTCCAAGAATTGGTTGTACCACGTAATCAAGGGCAAACGCACGGAGCTGATCCCATATTTTCAACAGATAATCCATGATAAGCCGCCTCCGAAAAACAGTGTTCGGCAAGGAATGCCGAAAAAAGTAAATACTTATTTAATATTATATCATAATAAAGCTAAAAATCCAATAGGTTTTCAAAAAAAAACAAAACTTTTTTACACAAATTATCATTTTTCTCTGCATAATCAACCAAGCCGATATTTCCGCAAAAAAAGCCGCGATCCCATTCCCGTCACCTCCAAAAATGAAGGCAACCGATCGGATCGCGGCAAAAATATGAATTGCTTTTATTAATTATTTTTTTGCTTTTTTCTTGATTCTTTTATCACTAATGATCTTTCATAGATTTTATTCACGGTAGACACCGCGAGATTTCAGCATTTCGTGCTTGATATCCCACAGCTTTTGCGAGAGGTCAACGTAGTAGTTGTGCGGGTTACTGAAGCGGCGCACCTCATCCCACATTCCCGCAATTTCCTCGGCACAATGTGTACGAATCTCGGCAAGCGTGGGAAGCTCGTAAACCTGCTTTCCGTTTTTAAATACGGGAACCAGCAGCTCGGTTGCCGTAAAGTTCTCAAGCGTTTTCCGCTTCCACGTATGCTGCGGATCAAAGATCTCCAAGGGCTTGCTGTCATCTACGGTCTCATCCCAAACGCAGATCAAATCCGCCTCGGCTTTTCCTGTATCGCGACCGCGTAAGCGATAGATCTTTTTAAAATGTGGGGTGGTGATCTTTCCAACGTTTTCGCTGATCTTGATCTTGGGCTTGATGGTACCGTCTGCATTTTCAACGGCACAAAGCTTGTAAACACCGCCAAACACGGGATCACTCTTTGCAGTGATCAATCGCTCACCCACGCCAAAAGCATCAACCTCTGCCCCCTGACGGATCAACTCACGGATCAAATATTCATCCAAAGAGTTGGAAATGACGATCTTACACTCGGTCCAGCCTGCATCATCCAGCATTTTACGCACCTTTTTTGTCAGGTAAGTAACGTCACCCGAATCAATACGAATGCCGCATTTTCGAATACCCTTGGGTGCCAAAACCTCATTGAATACCTTGATCGCATTGGGAATTCCCGACTCGATCACGTTATAAGTATCTACCAACAGTGTGGCATTTTCGGGATAGATCTCGCAATAGGTCTTAAACGCCTCGTACTCGGTGTCAAACATCTGCACCCAAGAGTGTGCCATAGTACCCGTAGCGGGGACACCGTAGGCAAGATCCGAAATCGTACAGGCGGTGGCGTTGCATCCACCGATATAGGCTGCACGTGCGCCAAGCATTGCAGCATCGGCACCGTGGGCACGGCGAGAACCAAACTCACTGATTGCCCTACCCTTTGCGGCACGTGTCAGACGAGCAGCCTTGGTGGCAATCAGGGATTGATGGTTGATCATCATCAGCACGTAGGTTTCGATCAATTGTGCCTCGATCGCACGTCCGCGCACGATCATCAAGGGTTCTCCAGGAAATACAACCGTTCCCTCGGGAACCGCCCAAATGTCGCCCTGGAATTTAAAATCCTTTAAAAACGTCAAAAATTGTTCCGAAAAGCATTTTTTGGATCTCAAATATGCAATATCCTCGTCGTCAAAATGCAGTTGATTGATATACTCCACAATTTGCTCCAAGCCTGCAACCACGGCAAAGCCTCCGTTATCGGGATTGTTGCGATAAAACACGTCAAAATAGACGATTTTATCCTGCATTCCGCATTCAAAATAGCCGTTGCTCATGGTCAACTCGTAAAAATCGCAGAGCATGGTCAGATTTCTTGATAGATCCTTCATTTTTTCGTCCTTTCTTTGAGGCATAAAATATGATTAACAATAGTATAACACATTTTTTATAAAAAAGCAAGAAAAAGGCAAAAAATACATACCGTAAGATAAAAAAAGCATAGCAAAATGCTTTTTGAAAAAACGGAATTCAAATGTAACAGAAAAAAGACAATAATAGAAAACAAAAAGCCATAAAAAGGAATTGACATTTCCATAGTGCTATGTTATAATAGGACAACTTAAAAATTGCAAAAGTACGACTCGTTTGTAAAATAAGATCTAATAAAAAGGAGACTTTAACATGTATCGCGCAAAGCAGCTAACACCCATCTGCCGTATCGGCAGATCCAAAAGCACGGGCGACGAATGGGCAACCTATTCCAAAATCTTTACAGTAAACGGTAAAGTAGAGCATGCAACCCTTCAGGTGGAGGCAGACGGTGTTTGCGGCATCTACCTCAACGGAGAATTTGTAGAGGCGCATCTTGGCAGACTTCCCAACCGTACTGTGTTTGTGGAGATCACCTCCAAGCTCCGTCAAGGAGAAAACGAGATCAAGCTGATGCTGGGTGCAGGAATCTATCAGGCTGCCTCCCATGCCATTCACGCGCGCCGCGGATATTGGATCAACGACGTTGCCGCCGAATTGAAGTACAGAACCGAAAATGGCGAGGTATCGGTATATACAGACGGCTCATGGAGGCGTGAGGCGGACGACGGTATTGATACGCCCGTGGTTTGCAAGGAAATCACGCAGCAGGAATACGACCGTTTTTGGAAGCACGCAGCTCTTTGGAAGGAGTATCCCGAGATCAAGGAAATTCCCACCGCCATCAAGCAGGTTGCAGGCAACGCCTATACAGAGCGTTTAAACACCAAAGAACCCGTTTACGCATATCCCAAAAAGGTACTTTACTCCAACTTTATGCCCAACGTTGAAAACACGATCGCCAAGCCCACCTTCCCTGCCGAGGGCGAGCAATTCGTCGTTTACGATTTTGGTCAATTGGAGGTTGGTTATACCGAGATCGAATACGAGCTGGAGGAGGATGCCGAAATCATTGGAATGTTTGACTATTCCGAGTCGATTACCGATTTTTCCCCCGAGATCTTCCATTGGAGCAAATATAAGACCAGAAACTATTGGCCCGACGTCATGCGCCGCATGGAAATCCACGAGACACTGAAAAAGGGACGTCATAGCTTCCGCTTTATCCGTCGCCGCGCCTGCCGCTACATGATGATGCGTTTTGTAACCGAAAAAAGTGTAAAGATCCATGAGTGCCGTATTTTTCGCAGCATGATGCCCGTTGAGAAAAAGGGATATTTTCATTGTAACGAGGAGCTGTTTAACCGCATTTGGGAGATTGGCGCGTACACGTTGCAGGTCAACCGTCATCACGAATTGGAAAGCTGCCCCAGAGTGGAAATGAAGTTTTTCTCGGGCGACGGAGCGATTGACGGTATGACCGAGTATTATACCTTTAACGATCCCTCGATCATCGACGCTTCCTTCTCCTTTACCGAACCCGGCGGTGCCGTTGGATTGGTATCGGATCTGTTTGGAAGAAACAATTCCCTTTGGGATTATCCGGCTTGGCGTATCGTTATGGCGCACAATCATTATCGCTTTTCGGGCGACGTTGATTTTGTCAAGCGTCATTATGAGGAGCTGAAAAAGCTCATACTCTATCTGATCCACAAGGTCGGCTCGGATAACCTGATCTTCCAATATCAGGTTTACGGTGATATTTTTTACATTGATAGCGGCAGCGTTGATTTTACCTGCTCCTGTGACCGTCTCGGTCTCAAGCCCTATATGAATGCCCTGCTCTATAAGAGCTTGGTTGATATGTGTGAGCTGGGAACCGTGGTTGGTGAGGATGAGGAATACCTCACGGAGTGGCAGCAGCTTGCTGAGGACGTCCGCAAGGCGATCAATGAAAAGCTTTGGAGCAACGAAATGGGCGGATATATTGATCTGCAGTATCCCGACTGCTTCCCACAGGACGGCAACGTGTTGTCGATCCTTTACGGAATTGCAGATGAGAAGCAGACAAAGACGATTTTGGAATCGCTCAAAAAGCACAATTGGTCCGAATGGGGTGTAAGAATTTTGAGTCAGGATTTCAACCTCAAGCACACGCGCGGCGGCGGACGCGTGATCTCTCCTATGATGTGTACCTTTGAGGCCGAGGCGCGTTTCCTGAAGGGTGACAGCGCAGACGCAATGGAGGTCATTCGCCGTTGCTGGGGTACCATGGTCAAAAAGGGGGCGCACACCTTTTGGGAGTTTGCTCCCAATGACGGTGAGAGCCTCTGGCCTACACCCGCGCACGCTTGGGCAAGCGGATGCACCTATCTGCTCAGCGCTTACGCCGCAGGCATTCGTCCTGCAGACGTTGCTTGGAATAAGCTTCTGTTTGCTCCCTCTGCCGAGCTTGACGAATTTGAGTGTGTTGTTCCCACTGCAAAGGGCTTGGTAGCATCCAACTGTCGCATTGTAAAAGGCAAAAAGGTGTTTTCCCTGGCTCTTCCCGATGATGTAGCCTTGGAAACAAAGATTCCCGACGGCTGCGACGTGGAGATCATTCGCTACTAATTTATAAATACTGATATATTCCCCGTATGTCCATTCTTTTCCGATCGGCATACGGGGATTTTTTGTTGACAATCTCTCTATCTACTGTTATAATAAAAAAAGATTCGGATTTTTTCTATTTTACCCAACCTTTTTGCCACTTTTTGTGTCTTATCAGTAGCAGCTGCAAAAAAGAACCTTGGAAAGGACTGATCAAATGATCTATTCGGAGCTTAACAACGAAACACTGGTCAACCTGACACTGCTTGGAAATGAAAACGCATACGAGGCGTTGGTCATCCGTTATCAGAACGCCGTCATTACTTCGGCACTCGCGGTCACACGCGACCGTTTTTGGGCGGAGGATGCGGCGCAGGACGCCTTTGTTTCGGCATGGTTGCGCTTGGACACCTTGCGCGAATACGAAAAATTTGGAGCATGGGTGTGTCGGATCGCCCGCAACCGTGCAAAAAATATTGTTATGCGTAACCGTGAGTGGATCCCATTTGATGAGATTGAAAACACAACACAAGAGGCGGACGAGGTATTGGAAGAACTTGCCTCCCCCGATGAGGATTGCGAAAGATTGTATCTTGGAATCGGAAAGCTCTCCGAAAAGGTACGGCGTGTCATTGTCATGCACTACCTTGACGGGCTTTCAATTGCAGAAATTTCCGATCGCCTGCGCATTCCCGTCGGTACAGTCAAATACCGCCTCCACAGCGGCAGAGAGCTGCTGAGAAAGGATATGGGTAACGGTTTGAACGAACAGACAAACGAAGCCTTTGTAGAAAAGGTTATGAAAAAAGTGGAAGAAATCAAGCAATGGGGGCTCAAAAACAACAAAACCGGCTTTGAAAAGCTCTACCGCGAGGTATTGGGCGACCTTGATCTGCTACCTGACAGCGAGGAGAAATTTCATGCACTTGCCGATGTGTTAGTACGTGGAAGCTGGTGGATCCCCGGAGAGAAAAACAATGAGCTGATGGAACGCATTCGTGAAGCTGCCGAAAAAGGCAAAAACGAGGAAGTGCTGATGACGGTGCTGAACAACGAGTGGAACAAGCTTTCGGGGGTTAACAAGATCGAGCTGATGCGCGACAAACAGATCCCCCGTATGCAGGAGCAAGGCTATAAAAAGTGTGAAGCTTACGTTTGGTTTTGGCTTGGTCGCGAATATTATATTCTCAACGAACGTCAAAACGGATTTGATGCATATCAAAAGGTGTTGGAACTGCTTTCCCCTGCCGACATCATCTACGCAAACGCGCTTTCCGCACTCCGTGCCGAGGAGCGGTATAAAAAATGCAAGGAAAGGGACATGATCACGGTATTGACAACCGCAATCGAGCTTCGCATGATTGACGGAAAACCGCGCTATCTGCGCGATTTTGGATACCGCCGCGGTGAACTTACAAATAAGAGCGGCTTTTCGTTTAACCTTCTTTGGTTTGCTTCCTATTGTGACACCACCTTTTACGATCCGAACATGAAAATCGGTGAGGTCTGCACGGGTAGCAACACCAAAAGGTCGCTGACGTTTTTGGATGACAAAGCAACCGCAGAGACCGCTGTTGGCACCTTTTATGACTGTCAGCTTTGGGAAACCAAGGCTCCCGAATTTACCACACGAGTCTGGTATAAGCATAACGTTGGCATCGTGCGTATGGAGCATTTGCGCGGTAGTGAAACAGAGCTCCATACCCTAAAGGATTATCATATTGCAGGCGGCACGGGGCTAATCCCACTTGCTGCAGGAAACCGCTGGAAATACGATTGCCCCACGTGCAATCCAAACTCTTTTGTCACCGAAAATGAATTTGAAGTCACCTCCTATGACGGAACAAGCGCGATTTTGAAAAGATACAGTTGTATTGAACGCATCGGCATTGACGAAAGCAGCTGGAGGGAGCAGATGCTTTATATCCGCAATCATTACGCTACATCTTCTGACGATGACGGCATGTATTTGCTTGACGTTACACCGCAAATGCAGCGTGCCGAGCAGCTTGCAAAATCCCCCTTGGAAAAAGCGCATACCCGTATGGCAAATAAGACGATGCAACGGATCCTTAACACCGATAAAAAATTCAATCCCAACCGCACGGCAAGCGGACATTGGAACTTCTTCCACTATCTGGACATAACCGAGGAAAACGGCAAGATCCAAAGAAATGACAGCCGTGTTTATTCCTTTGAATGGAAGGAAAGCAGAGAATTGTTCGGCACCCCCGGCTATGCGCTTTTTTACAATCATATGACGTCGATTTTCTCAGACGCATTTGACCGCTGTCTTTGGGATCAATCTTGGAAGATCGGCGACAGTGGAGCATTTAAAAATTACCGATATTACGGCAAGGAGACAGAAACCGAATATTCCATTGAGGACGGCGGCACCGTAATCACCGAAGCAGGCAGCTTTGACAGTTGTATGCTGATTCGTATAAATTGGAAGAACGTGGAGGGTGGTTGGAAATACCGCGGCGGCAAAATGGAATACTACTTTGCCCCATCTGTTGGCATTGTCCGCGCGATCCATCACTACGACAAGGATCAATCGGCGGTCTATGAGCTGACCTCCTATACGGGTACGGGCAACGGGTACTTCCCTTTTGATGACGGTCTGGAGCGTCACTACCGCGCGGTTGGGCTTCCCGATGAATACGAGGGTGCGGTGGATTACGTATGCTTCAAAGACAAAAGTGGACACCTGATCATGTTGGAGGATTGCACGGGAATTCGTCATTTGTCGGAAAAAGCCGAAAAAACACCCGAACTCACTCATTGATAGAACCAAAATAAACCAAAAGTTGATTGACAAATACGGTAATATATGCTATAATGTTTTTGTCGGAGGGTTTTGGGAAGTACAACTGAGATCCAATGATAAATTTGAATGAAAGGAGGCGGTTTGAATGACGATGAAAAACAAGATCGGATATTTTTACTTTGCCTCACAGGTGGTTTTTGCCATCTAATCAAAGCAATGCCGCTTGACGGCAGGTAAAGTCTCCGCGTTTTTCGGGTGCATCAATAGAGTCCTCTAATGATGCACCCTTTTTCAAAATAAAAACAAGGAGAAATGAATTGCTGAGCATTGAAAAATTCGGACAAAGACTTGCCTATCTGCGAAGCGTCTCCCATTTGACGCAACGCGAGGTTGCCGCCTACTGCTCCGTTACGGTACAGGCGGTTTCTAAATGGGAACGCGGACTCTCCTGCCCCGATCTGTTGATGCTGGACGATCTTGCACGGGTGTTACGCGTAGAAATCAAAGATTTTTTTGAATAATTTTGCTTTTTTGGCAAACCTTTTTGCCCCTTTGACGACTATATAAAGGAAAGCATAACATTCAATCACAAAAGGAGATGAGCATATGAACAACTACAAAAAAATAATCAATTATTTCCAAAAATGGGAAGGTGCAGGAATGCTTGGTCTTGGTATGATGGCGGTCGGCTTTCTGTTCCTGTGGCTTGGTTGGTCTTATTTTTCCTACATCCTTGCCATTGTGCTGATGCTTGGCGGAATCGGTATTTTTCTGTACGGAAACATCGGCAGAGGTACGGAAAGCGATTTGACCGACCGCATCAAGCAGGAGCTTGAAAAAATCACCTTTAAGGAGCTGGAGGAGGATTCTGCCCTGCGCAAACGCACTCCCAAAAATCCCGAAGAAATGACCTTTGAATGCTTTGAAATGCGTGACGGCTTGTTCTTTAAAAAGAAAAAGGACGCCTCGGTAATCTCCTCGGAATACACCTGCATCAAGATGATCTTTCTCAACGATGCACTGTATCTCAAAAAAAGCACCTTTTCCCTGATCTCTGATGAAAAGCAGACCGAAACGGCAGACATTCGCTTTGACGAGATCTCCGACATCACAGTGGAAAGAAACGTTTTTATGGTCGGAACGGGTGAAAAAAAGCAGCACCGCGTCAGAACCTGCTTTGTGGTCATCTGCTACGGAAACGGACAAAAAATCCTTCTCCCCAAGGCTGACGACGCCTACGTTGACGATTTTGCAAGCACGCTTAAAAAGAAGTGCGGAATTTTATAATCCGTAATCAATAAAAAGAGCTGTTACGGCATCTGTGAAAGCAGAAAGTCGTAACAGCTCTTTTATGATGTAAAAGGCTTGAGGACACCCCTCTTTACAGAGGGGTGTCCCCAAAAGGATCAATTAATAAAGTCCTCTCTTGATGTAAGAGGTGTGCAGGATCTCATGCGCCTTGTGGCTGTTGGGAGTACCGAAATACTCGTCATACAGCTTTTGAACAGCAAGGTTGTCCTGAGACTTACGCAACGTATCGTTTGCGTCGTCGTTGTACAAAACAGCTGCACGAACAGCACGCAGATCCATGTTCATACGAACCTTTGCGGGCTGAATGGGCTGACCACCGCCGTTTACACAACCGCCGGGGCATCCCATAATCTCGATGAACTGAACGTCCAGCTCGCCTGCCTTTACCATGTTCAAAAGCTTCTTAGCCATGCCGGTGCTGGAAGCAACGGCAACGTTGATGGTCAGGTCGCCCAGCTTGTAGGAGGCAGTCTTGATGCCCTCTACGCCACGAACCTCGGTAAAGTCAACCTTTTCAAGCTTCTTGCCGAGAATGACCTCTGCAGCATAACGGAGAGCAGCCTCCATAACGCCACCGGTAGCACCAAAGATTGCTCCTGCACCCGAACCGATTGCAAAGGGATCATCAAACTTTGCATCCTCAAGAGCACGGAAGTTGATGCCTGCCTTATGGATCATTCTGCCAACCTCACGGGTGGTGATTGCATAATCCACATCGGGAACGCCTGCTGCGGACTGGTCGGGTCTGCCAACCTCAAACTTCTTTGCGGTACAAGGAATTGCGGAAACCATAACGATATCCTTG
>JAGANE010000265.1 GCA_017624395.1 Clostridia bacterium | reverse complement strand
GTGATCGGCTCGCCAAAAAACATCATTGCCGTCAGATTGACCGTGATCAGACAACCGCCCTTGATCACGGGGTATAAAAGCTGTGAGGACATTCCAAAATCGTTTGCCGCCACGGTTTGAAAATAGTTTGCCGCAAACAGACAAACCGCCATGACAAAAATATACGGCAATGCCTTGACGATCGGACGGAGCAAGCCACCCCCGCTCTCGTGCGGCATTTCCTTGGATCCCTTGCGATACGATGCCACGCTCCACAACGCACACACCAAAAGCAAAATCAGCGCCGCAAACACGTAGGTATAAAAATGATAGACCGATTTGGGATAGGACACGCCGCTGTAAAGGCTTCCCCCCTCGGTATAATAATGCCTGTACAATTGTTGACAAAAGCCCGTCAATCCGTCTCCGACGGTGGCAAGGATCAACAGCAGAATTCCCATCAGGGATTTTTCCTTTGCCGTTCCTCCCTTTTTGGCAGAAAGAATGAACGACGCCAGAATGATCAGCGCAAAGCCGAGCATCTTTTGCAGGGAAAGCGCCTCCCCAAACAAAAGCGCACAAAGCACGGCGGGGATCATAGAGCCAAGCGTTAGCGTTACATCCACCGCAACCATCGTGTTTTTTTGCACCGCCAAGAGCCATCCCACCAAAAACGCCGCGTTGGCAGCACCCGAAAGAATACAAATCAGCAGCATTTTGCCGTCCAATGCAAGGCTTGCTTGCCAATTCTCGGCAAACACCAAGCCAAGACCGATCAAAACACAAAACAGCATTCGTATCAAATTAAACCAAAATGAGTGCCCCAACACAGTGACGTATCCGCTCGTCTTTTTTCCGCAAGCACCCTTGACAGTCATACAAAGCAGTGCAATCAGCACGCAGATCCATTGTCCCATGTCACGTCCTTCCTTTCCGTCTCCGCCTCTGTTATCACAATTATAGCAGAAACGCTAAAAAAAGAAAATGTATTATTATCAAAAAACCTTGATTTTTCTCTACTAATATTGTATAATAAAGGCAACGGAAACGAAAGGAGCAAGCCATGCGACGCATTGATTGGAAGGAGCTTTGTCATACAGATTGTGACGTCAGGGATTTGGAGATCTTTCCCGAAAGCTGGACAAAACGCCACGACTTTTTTCTATACGCAAACCAGCCCCGCCCATGTGCGGCACTGTTTTTGGTTTGCACCGATATTCGCGTCACCTTTTTTCCCTCATCGGGGGAGGCGGTCAGCGCCTGCCAAGGGGATGCGGTCTGGATCCCCGCAGGGCTTTGCTACCGTGTTCACGTGGAAAAGGGAAATCAAAACCGCATTGACACCTACACGCTCAATCTGCGTCTCCTTGACGAGACGGGCGAGGAGCTGGCACTCTCCGATACGGTCACGGTGGTGGCGCATTACACCGACGAGCTACCCGAATTGCATCTGCGCTCGCTATCGGATGCGGTACACCGTGCCGAAAGCCCGACGGGGAGAAGAAACCGCTTGAAGATCAAAGCCGAATTTTTTGCGCTTCTTGATGCGCTGGCGACCTCCGCAACGCAAAAAAACGGTGGCTACTACCCCATTCGAGCAGGTGTGGAGGCGTTGCAAAGAGAATGGAACCGCAATGAAAAAATTGAAAAATACGCCGCGCTGTGCGGCATTGGCGAGGCATACTTTTACCGTTGCTTTCGTGAGTGGTCGGGACAAAGCCCCGTGGAGTACCGCAACAGGATCCGCCTTTCCAACGCAAAGACCATGCTGCGGCGCACCGATATGCGCATTGGAGAGATCTCCGAGACCATCGGGTTTGAGGATCCCTTTTATTTCTGCCGCATCTTTTCCAAGCAGTTCGGACTTTCTCCGCAAAATTATCGCAAAAAATATACGCTATGACACCCGTCATAGCGTATATTTTTTATGGCTCGTTCCCCAAAATCTGAAAATCCCGACGCATCTGTGTGACTGCCGTGGAGATCAGTGCGGTTTGCGTCTCGGAAAACAACAGCCGCATATCGTAAGCAGAAAGTAAATAGCGACAGTCCTCCAAAAGCGCGGCGGCGTTTTCGGAGATCCCCGCATCGTCAAGGTCGCTCCCGTCCACCGTCTCTGCGGAAAGATCCAACGCCAAAAAATCGCAGGTCTCCCAAAGCCTTGCCAAAAGCTCCCAATTCTCCTCCCTTGCGGCAACCTCGCGCGGGATCGCTACCCCGATGGGGGATCTTCCTGCGGCAAGCCGAACGGTTTTGAGATAGGAGATCACCTCGTCGGTGCGCTCCGCCTCCAAGGGCAATCCCAAAATCAGCACCTCACTGCCGCCCGCATTCAAAAACTCGCGCAGGATCGCGCTCTCCTTGGCAGTCTCGGCATAGCGAAGATCCGAGGTTGCGGCATCAAATGCGTGTGAATAAAACACGCCGCTGACGTACGGAACAAAAGCACCCAAATCGGCAACCGACTCCGACAAAGCGACCTCCCCGTTCCCTGCAATGCCATAATAAGAAGCAACGTCCGAAGTATAAAGCAGGCTTCCGTCGGTGCGGTTGAGCCTGACAGATGCAGACGACTGACCAATGATCCCGTCAAGCGAGCTACCCAGCAAATAAGGATAGGCGTTGACGTCACGCACCGCCGATTGCTGCGTGGGCAGATCGGCGGTTTCGGTCTCCTCGCCTGCGGTCAGCTTCCAATAAGTATCGTCATCTAAAAACATATTGAGAAGATTACCAACGATCAGGGTGATCAAAACCGCCGCCCCGAGACAGATTCCCACCACAGCGGCGGGATGCAGCCGCAACGGTCCGTGCCCGCGGCTGTGATGATAGCGTCGAAGCCGTTTTCCAAACGGTGCCATTGCGCGCTCCTTTCCAAGCCCTGTTCGGGCTTTGATCTCAAATTTTATTGGATGGCAAGCAGATCAATGCTCTCGCCGTATTCATTCTTTTCAATCACCAAGCCCTCACGGTGGCTCTCCACAATCTCCTCCACCTTTGCCCACTGATAAGAGGACAGGAGAGAAACGGAATTGGAAAGCAGCACGGCGGGATCATCCTGTACGCGCAGCAGCACGTAAAAGCCGTCCTCGGTTTCTACCACCTCGCTCACATCCCCTACCTCGGCAAGGGAAAAGGCGGCATTCTCCAGCGCCTCGGAGTAAACGTCCCGCACGATATAATAAGGATTGAGATAGGTCAATTCCTCGTTCTCGGCACTCTTGACGATTGCCGCGATCTCATCCTCGTCGGCATCTGTCAAGCGCTGACGCAGGCTCTCGGCGGCGGCGCGGTTTGCCGCAACGTCGTCCCCCGCATCATTGCTGACAAACACGTGACGGACGTATACGCAGTTGCCCTGCTCCAGCCAATCGATAAAGGCGTTGGTATCGTTTTCAATGATTCCGAGATCCGAGGAAAGCACGTAAAGCAGCTCATTTTCCATCTGTGCCACGGTCAGAACAAAGCGCATCAGATGCTCGGTCATATACATGGATGCCAGCTCCTCGGCAAATAGCTTTTCGTCGCCCCATACCTCAACAGCCTCCGCGATCTGACGGTCAACCGCGGCAACGATGTCCTCGTCCTCCATATCCGAAAGCTGCATGCCGTATGCCTGACACGCCGCCAAAACGGCATAGTTATTGAGCATGATCGACCACACGGTCTCCTCCAGCTCGGCGCGATACTGCTCGGCGGTTGTGGGATCGTCCCAGATCCCCTCCCCATAGGTCGCCTCAAACATATCCTTGTAGGTCATCGTAACGTAACGCAATTCCTCGTACAAAACATCGTAGCCCGCACAGCTTCCGATCACCCTCTGCTCCTGCTTTTTTTGCGACGAACAGCCCGCGCAACAAGCGATCAGCATCAGCACCGCCAAAAAAACGGCAACGGTTTGGTGTATTTTTTTCATGTTTTTCTCCTTAAAATCATCGCTTACCCTATCATTATACAGCATATTTGTTTCTTTTTTATGAATATGTAGAAAAAAGACGACGAAATTTTCAAAAAGGTATTTTCATCGGGCGATTTTTGTGATAAAATATTAGTGTTCCCATAAACATAGGAGGAAAGACATGAAAGAACGCTATCAGATCCCACTTTCCACGCTTGTGGAGGAGTTTCACTTTGAAGTCATTGTCAAGCCCGACCGTTTTGACGAGATCCGAGTCGTTACCAACGAGGTCAACCGCCCCGGCCTTGCGCTTGCGGGATTTTACGAGATCTTTGAATCCGACCGCATTCAGTTGATCGGAAAGGCAGAAACGCACTATCTGCAATCTTTGGAGCCAAGCACCCGACGCGTGATGCTGCAAAGATTTGTAGATGCAAAGCCCGTTGCCATTCTTTATACCACGGGACTGCCCGTGGACGACGTCGTCATTGAGCGTGCAAGACTGCAACAGGTGCCCGTTTTGCGCACCAATGTCAAAACAAGCCCCATCATGGCAAGCCTGATCGCCTCACTCAACAATCACTTAGCCCCCCGCATCACACGCCACGGCGGACTTGTGGAGGTCTACGGCGAGGGTATGCTGCTGTTGGGAGACAGCGGCATCGGTAAAAGTGAGACTGCCATTGAATTGGTAAAAAGAGGGCATCGACTGATTGCTGATGATGCGGTGGAAATCAAACGTGTCTCTGACAAGACATTGATCGGCTCTGCTCCCGAAATCATTCGTCACTACGTGGAGCTGCGCGGCATCGGCATTGTGGACGTACGCCGTCTGTTTGGTATCGGATCCGTAAAAAATGTAGAAAAGATTGACATTGTCATCCAATTAGAAAATTGGGTAGAAGGAAAAATGTACGATCGTATGGGCATGGACGAGGAAACCATTAACATTCTTGGTATCAATCTTCCTTCCATCACCATTCCCGTCCGCCCCGGACGTAACCTTGCCATTATTTTGGAAATTGCGGCAATGAACAACCGCCAAAAGCGCATGGGATATAACACCGCCGAGGAATTCAACAAAAAGCTTATGAAGCAGATGGGAATAGACGTATAACGCAGTCGCTTGACCGCATTTAAAAATTTTTTGAAATTATTTTTCAAAAAGCTATTGACAATCACTTGACTGTGTGATATAATATAGCCAAGATATGGTACCGATATCTAAAAAAATTTATATTTGGGAGGATTTTGTTATGAACCCTATTATCACCGTTTTGATCGTTGTCGCAGTCCTTGGCGTGCTGCTTTTGGTGGGTGGCTACTTAAAAGCGCCCCCCGACACCGCCTACATCATTACGGGACTTGGCAAAAAGCGGATCCTGATCGGTAAAGCAGGCTGGCGTATGCCCTTCTTTACCCGCGTCGATAAGCTTTCTCTGCGCGTCATGCAGGTTGACGTCAAGACCAGCGAGGCAGTTCCCACCAACGAGTTCATCAACGTCACCGTGGACGGTGTTGCCAACGTAAAGGTCTCGTCCGACCCCGCACTGCTTCAGCGCGCCTCCGAGTCGCTCCTGAATTTGCGTCAGCAGGATCTCGTTGCCCTTGTTACGCAGGTTTTGGAGGGTAATATGCGTGAGATCGTCGGCTCGGTGGGTCTGAAGGAAATGGTGCAGGACCGTCAGGGTGTTGCAAAGAAGATCACCGAAAACGTAGTTCCCGATATGGAGAAGCTGGGCATTGACGTGGTCAACTTTAACATTCAGAACTTCAAGGATGCCGCAGGCACCATTGAAAACATGGGTATCGATAACGTCGAGCAGATCCGTAAAAACGCACAGATCGCCAAGGCAAACGCGCAAAGAGACATTTCAATCGCTTCGGCAAACGCTCAGCAGGAGGCAAACGCCGTACGCGTAGAGGCAGAAAAGAAGATTGCCGAGCAGGATGCCGCTCTTGCCGTTCAGCAGGCAGACATGAAGGTCAAGTCCGAGACCAAGCGTGCAGAGGCAGACGCCGCTTATTCGATCCAACAGGAAAATCAGCGTAAGACCATTGAGGTCACTCGCGCCAACGCCGATATTGCCCGCAAGGAAAAGGAAGCCGAGCTGGCAGAAAAGGAGATCGCGCTCAAGGAGCGTCAGCTGGATGCCGAGATCCGCAAGCAGGCAGATGCACTGAAGTATCAGATGGAAAAGCAGGCAGAGGCAGAGTTGATCAAGCAGCAGAAGGAGGCCGAGGCAGAAAAGTATCGCGCCATTCAGGCAGCCGAGGCAAAGAAGGCAGAGGCAGAGGCTCTGCGTTACATGATGGAGCAGGAGGCTGCGGGTATCCGCGCCAAGGGTCTTGCAGAGGCAGAAGCCATCGAAAAGAAGGCAGAAGCACAAAAGAAGATGGGAGAAGCGTCGGTGCTGGAAATGTACCTGACCGCACTTCCCGAGGTCGTCAAGAATGCCGCGACCCCGCTCTCCCAGACCGACAAGATCGTCATGTACGGCGATGGGAATGCCACCAAGGTGGTCAAGGACGTCATGAACAGCACCAGCCAGATCATGGAGGGTATGAAGGAGTCCACGGGTATCGATCTCGGTGCTCTGCTTGCAGGCATCGTTGGCGGCAAGATTGCCTCCAATCCCGCAGTCCCCACCGCAGAAGGCGGAGCCGAAAACACCGAGGCTTAAGCATCCAAAAGCAAGCCGTAAGCTACGGCATACATCACCAATGCCCACCCCCTTTTTACGAGGGGGTGGGATAGGCATTTGATGAGAATCCGCGGATCCAACGGTATCTGTCGGTGGATCGGCGCATTCGCATCAAGGTCGTATTTTTTCCGTGCAGAAAGGAAATCAACATGGCAAAAAACAGGAAACAAATCATCCCCGACGAAACGGGAAACGCAGAGCTTTTGCGCAATAGCGAGATCCGAAACGGAGAGTTTGTGCGTTACTACGGTAAGCAAAGCGAGATCGTGATCCCCGATACGGTGACAACCATCACCGAGGGGGCTTTTCGCGACAATCATAAGATCACGCACGTGGCAATCGGAAAAAACGTATCGGTCATTCAGCCGAGCGCTTTTTTCGGATGTAAAAATCTGCGCACCGTAACCTTTCCCTCGGGTCTGCGTATCATCGGAGAATCCGCCTTTCGCGAGTGTCTTTCGCTTTCCTCGGTCAGTCTCCCCCGCTCGGTGATCTCGGTGGGTGCCGATGCCTTTCGCGCCTGCACCTCCCTCAAAAAGGTTGTGATGGCGGACAACGTCACCAACCTCGGTGCCTTTGCCTTTTGCGATTGCCACTCGCTGGAGGAGGCAACGCTCCCCGATCATCTTACCGCAATCCACCGCGGAACCTTTTTTAACTGCTCGTCTCTCAAGGCACTGACGGTTCCCCAAAGCGTCCGCACCATAGGAAGATACACCTTTGGTCATTGCTCGTCTTTAGAGGAATTGGAGCTGCCCAAGGAGCTTTCCTATCTCGGAAGCGGTGCGTTTGCCGACTGCCGATCCCTCAAGGCAATCCGTATTCCCTCCAACGTCCGTTTTATCGGTGACTACACCTTCTCACGCTGTGAAAATCTGGAATCCATCGAGCTTCCCGAAAAGCTTTCGCACATTGGCGTCAATGCCTTTTGCGCTTGCCGCCGTCTGCCCCACCTTGCGCTCCCCTCTATGCTGACGCGCATCGGTGCCTCGGCGTTTCTCGGTTGCTCCTCCTTGGAGGAGGCTGTGATTCCCGCCACCGTATGCGAGCTTGGCAGAGCCGCCTACGCCTATTGCGGTGCGTTGCGCAAGGTCGAGCTTCACGCCGCGCTCACCGCCATTGAGGACGAGACCTTTCTCTGCTGCTTCTCTCTGTCAAGGATCAAGATCCCCGACAGTGTGACACGCATCGGTGAAAAGGCATTTGCACGTTGTCTGAGGCTTTCCTCCCTCCGATTGCCGCAATCGCTTGATCTGATCGAGGAGAGCGCTTTTTCGGAATGTGAATCCCTGACCGCACTGAGCCTGCCCTCGCGTCTGCACCGTGTGGAAAGCCATGTGTTTGCCGATTGCACCGCGCTTGAAACCGTTCTCCTTCCCGAACATCGCCCCATCATGGAATACGGCGTATTTGCGGGCTGTGACGCACTCAAAACGCTGGTCGTTCCCAACAACCTGCGTCTGCTCCGCTATCGGCTTGACCGCTGGAACGTTCCCACCGACACAAGCGTGGTGTTCCACGAAGAATTACAGCTTGCCGCACTGATCGACGAGCTTTCCTTGCCCGAAACCACCGAGGAAAGAGGGGAGGAGCTGCGCGCGGAGATCAAACGCCGCATGGGACGCTTAAAGCTGCAACGCCTCCGCGGCAGAGGACGCCAAAGGCTGCTTTCTCTGCAGGAGCCGACCGAGGATGAGACTCCCAAGGAGGAACTCACCACAGAAAACGCGCAGGACGAATCAGACGTCGGTCATGAAGAATTTACAGAAAATTGATCTTGTTAAAACACAGATATGATATAATGGTAAATATCCGCAAACAGAAAGGAACCTAACCATGAAAAAAATCATCAGATCGGTGACGCTCCTGTTGGTGCTGTCTCTCCTGCTTGGCTTTACCGCCTGCTCACAAGTCTCCGAGGAGATCCCCGCAGGCATGAAGCTTGCCACCGCCGCAGGGTCCGATTTCAGGCTTTATATTCCCTCCTCGTGGAATTCCAACACGGCATACGGTGTGTCGGGGGGCTGTGCCACATTGAGTGAGCAATCCAACGTCAGCATGACAAAGCATGTGATCAGCGCCGAAACCGAGGCACTGATCCAAGCCGACGTACAGGCTCAAAAAGAGGCGGAGGCAGCCAACCCCGAGACCACCGACGGCACAGACCGCACGGGAGAGTGGCGCATCGATTGGTTCTGGAGAAACGAATGTCTCCCTGCTCTGGAGGGCATTGCGCTTGGCGGAAGCCTTGCCGAGGCAGATGCCAAATCGCAGGATCTTTTGAACAAGCTCAACGCGTGGCGTTACCATTGGACGGGAATTGCCAACGGAACCGATCTTCACTTTTTGCAGGTAATTGCCGAAAAGGACGGCGCATTCTATCTCTTTTCCTTTACGGCAACCAACGGACAGTATTCCTCTCAGCTTCACAACGTGGAGGCAATGCTGGACAGCTTTATCTTTGCAGATCCCTACTATCCCGACGATTACGTCAAGCAGGTAGACGGCAATATCACCCCGCCCGCAGGCATGAAGCTTGCCTCCAACAAGGACGTGGCGTACAACTTCTTTGTTCCCGAGGCTTGGACAGTCAACCGCGACGAAGCCATTTTTGCCGCTTATCTTGAAAGCGATCTTTCCTCGGTCAGCGTCGTTCCCTATATGCCCGACGTGAACAGCATGAGCGTAAAGGAGTTTTACGCACTCTGCGAAAAGCTGATGAAGGAGACCGCGGGAGAGGATGGCTACGAGCTGATCTCGGTCACCGAAAATATGGACCTTGGCGGCAGGGTAGCAACCTCTTACGTCTACCGCTATACGGTGGGCGGTGTGGAATACCGTTATCAGCAGGTCATTGCCGCCTACAAAAGCATGATCTACAGCCTGACCTATACCGCCAAGCCCGAATGCTTTGATGCGCACCTCTCCGACGTTGCCGCCATGATCGATGCATTCCAATTCCGTTAAAGGCGGTGCAATCTGATGAAGCAGATCTATCTTGACAACAGCGCCACCACGCCCCTCTCCTCCGCCGCCAAGCAAGCAATGTGCGAGGCAATGGAGATCTACGGCAATCCCTCCTCCCTGCATACGTTGGGAAAGGAGGCACATGATCTTTTGGAAAAATCCCGTAAAAGGGTTGCCGCCTCTCTCGGACTTCGCGGCACGCTTTCGGCAGGGCAATTGACCTTTACCTCCTGCGGAAGTGAATCCGACAATCTTGCCATTCTCGGCACTGCCTACGCAAAGCCGCGACGCAAGGGTGGACGCATCATCACCACCGACTCCGAGCATGCAGGCGTGGAAAGCGCGATGCGTGCCTTGGAAAAGGACGGCTTTGAGGTTGTGCGCATCTCCACGCGAAACGGTGTTTTGGATCTTGACCAATTGGAAGCCGCACTGAATAACCGTGTCTTTTTGATTTCCATGATGACGGTCAACAATGAAACGGGAGCCATGTACGACGTAGCCACCGCCTTTGCAATGGCAAAAGCCAAGGATCCCAACATTGTCACACATACCGATGCCGTGCAGGGCTATCTCAAATGCCGACTCTCCCCCGCCGCGTTGCATGCGGATCTTGTCACTGTCAGCGCGCATAAAATTCACGGCCCCAAGGGAGTGGGAGCGCTTTATGCCTCTCCCGAAGCACTGAAACGACGTGATTTTGTCCCCACCCTGCTCGGCGGTGGGCAGGAAAACGGCTTCCGCTCTGGAACCGAGAATCTCATCGGGATCGTCGGCTTTGGCGCCGCAGCAGAGCAGGGCTACGCTAGCCTTGCAACCGACCTTAGCCGCATGACCGAGCTGAGAGACGATACGCGCCAAAAGCTTTCCGCGCTCCCCATCACACTCAATCTCCCCGCGGGAAAATGCGCACCGCACATCATCAATCTTACCCTTCCCGATATCAGAAGCGAGACCATGCTCCATGCACTCTCGCAGGACGGCATTTATATTTCCAACGGCTCGGCATGCTCGTCGCATTCGCATAGCCTCAGCTCCGCGCTGACTGCATTCGGGCTCACACCCGCACAGATCGAATGCTCGATCCGCATCAGCCTTGGCACACAGAATACCAAGGACGACATTGACGCACTCGTCGCCTCGTTGGAGCCAGCCATCGCAAGGCTTGTCAAAATTCATCGGTAATTACAAAAAAAGCACCCTGCGGAAGGGCAATGTCATTAAGTTAAGAAAAACATATCTCTCCCTCAGTCACCTGCGGTGACAGCTCCCTCGTCAGAGGGAGGTGGCAAGGCGTAGCCTTGGCGGTAGGAGAGAAATCCTTAACTAAATGACATTGTGCGGAAG
>JAGANE010000005.1 GCA_017624395.1 Clostridia bacterium | reverse complement strand
GGGGGTGTACATCATACCGTACTGATAGATCACCGTGCTATCCTTGCCCTCCCCTGCCTTCAGTATATAGCCAAATCGGTCAATGGGCGTACTGACACGATCCTCGATCACACGCACCTCGGAAAACTTTTTTGTAAAATATACGTAAAGAGAGCCATCCTCGGTCAAAAACTGTGCATGCAGGTTATTGCCGATCTGATTTTCAAAGATCTTGGTATATCCCGCATCGGTAAGCTTTTTCAGATACGTCGTATATTCCTCGGCATTGGTCTTTGCCACAAGCTGCATACGAGAGGTCTGTGTCTCAGGCTGAATGCTTTTGCCGTATCCGATGTTAAAATCCTTTTCGGAAAGCACGCCGCCGTCATACACGGGTGCCTTTAAAAGCCACGTGCCGTTTGCTGCTTGATTCATTGTCCTTCTCCTTCCATAGTCAAGAAAATTATCCCCTTGGGGCATAGGACTATTATAACATTTTTCTGTTTGCATGAAAAGATAAAAATCATGCAATCGTGGTCAAAAGTTGATATTTATTTTTTACGAACCTGCGACAAAAGCACGATTGCCGCCTGTGCAGGAATTCCGATCAAAAACAGCATCCAGGCATTGTAGGACAAAAGCTGCAAATAGATCGCAGCCAAAAACGTCCATGAAAAAATCGAGCAAAACACAACGGCGCAGGCACGGTATTTCCAACGCAGATTGAACAGTGTCAACAGCAAAAAGGATAACGGCAACGCCCAGATAAACGAGGTCCAAAAATTTTGTTGCAGATAAGTAGCGGTAATAACGTAAAAAACCGTTGCGGCAAGAAAAACGAGCGACACCGCCAACAGCTCCATCACTACGCGAAAGCCAACGCGCTGCGTGCGTGGGATCTCAGGCTCCGACGTCTTTTGCTCTGCCCCTCCCACGGTTACAAAGCAATCCAGCGTCACACCATACAGCTCGGCAAGCTGGGTCAACACCTTAAGATCGGGCAATCCCTCGCCGCGCTCCCATTTGGATACCGATTTATCCGAATAATTGATCTTTTCCGCAAGCTCCGCCTGCGTCCAATTCTTTGCCCGTCGCAGCTCTGCAAGATTTGCCGCAACGATCTGCTCTAAATTTCGCTCCAAAGGTTCTCCCTCCTCGCTTTTCAAGTTCTTTCAAACAACGGAGTAGACAGATAACGGTCTCCCGTATCGGGCAACAGTACCACAATTCTTTTGCCTGCATTTTCGGGACGGTTGGCAATCAGCGTTGCCGCATGCAATGCCGCACCCGAGGAAATCCCGCAAAGCAGTCCCTCGGTTGCCACAAGTCTCTGTGCCGCCACATATGCCTCCTCCTCTGTCACCGTCAAAATCTCGTCAATCAGATCACGGTCCAGATTTTGGGGAACAAAATTGGCGCCGATCCCCTGCAAGCCGTGCGCACCCGCAATCCCTTTGGAAAGCAAGGGAGAGGATGCAGGCTCCACCGCAACCACGCGGCAGGCGGGATTCTTTTCCTTTAAGTAGGCACCCACACCGCTGACCGTTCCGCCGGTTCCCGCACCTGCCACAAAAGCATCAACCATTTCCCCGCTATCCCTCCAGATCTCAGGTCCTGTGGTCTCGTAATGCGCACGCGGATTGGCGGGATTGTCAAACTGCGACGGAATAAAGCTTCCCTCCATTTGTTCGGCAAGCTCCTTTGCACGCTCTACCGCCCCTGTCATGCCCTTTTCACCTTCCGTCAGAACGATCTCCGCTCCATACGCGGCAAGCAAACGGCGACGCTCCACACTCATGGTGTCGGGCATCGTCAGGATCAAACGGTAGCCTCTTGCCGCACAGATCGCGGCAAGACCAATCCCCGTATTTCCGCTGGTGGGTTCGATCACCGTTCCACCCTTGGAGATCAAGCCCTTTTGCTCGGCATCGTTCAGCATAAACAACGCAACGCGATCCTTGGCACTGCCCGCAGGGTTAAAGCTTTCCAGCTTGCAAAGAATCCTGCCGTATTTACAATACGCGCGATTGTAGTTCTCCGACTCCATCAGGGGCGTATTGCCGATCAATTCCTCCATTTTGCGGTAAAGCATAAAAGGCTCCTTTCTCTTAACAAAACAATATAAACCGTTTAACATGGTTTATTATACCACATTTTTGCTTTGGTGTCAATATAAGAAAATATAAAGATAACAAATATTTTAAAACGGAACGTCAAAAGCAATCTTTTTTATACAAAAAAGATCTTGTTTTTGAGTGCCTCCAGCATAATGACCGCGCTGGTGCCGTTGGTGGCAAGCGGAATGCTTTGCACGTCGCAAAGACGGAGCAAAGCCGAAACGTCTGGCTCGTGAGGCTGTGCCGTCAGCGGATCGCGCAGGAAAATGATCAGATTGATGTCTCCGTTGGCAAGCATGGCACCGATCTGCTGGTCACCACCAAGAGGGCCGCTTTTCATACGATGGATCGAAAGTCCCGTCTCTCCCATGATCAGCGTTCCCGTGGTTCCCGTAGCATAAAGCTCGTGTCCCGCCAAAACGTCCTTGTATTTTTTTGCGATCTCAATGATCTCGTTTTTCTTTTTATCGTGTGCGATCAATGCAATTTTCATATGTGTTTTCCTTTCAAGGCTTTGATAAGAATATGATACCACAAAACGACGGATTTGTCAACAAAAAAGAAAAAACGCAACGACCGAAATCGTTGCGGATTTTCTGCGCCGTGCGATGGGTTAATTCGCTTGGCGTGTTTGGTTTGATTACTTGTTGAGTGCGTTCAGCTTTTTGGTAAACTGGCTCTTTTTGTGAGCTGCGGCATTCTTATGGATGATTCCGTAAGCTGCTGCCTGGTCAACCTTCTTCACAGCGGACTTGTAAGCTGCCTGTGCAGCCTCCATATCACCGGAAGCCAAAGCTGCCTCGTACTTCTTCATCTCGGTTTTGAGAGCTGTACGGTGCATTTTGTTTTGCAGAGTTTTGGTTTCGATTACCTTTACTCTCTTTTTTGCAGACTTAATGTTCGGCATTTGTGTTCACCTCCCTTAAAATTTTGAAAGAAAATGATACTTGAAAAGCGGCGCCTGAGAGGGTGCGCACGGCTTTCATCCATATACCATAATAGTTTACCACACTTTTTTCAAAATTGCAATACCTTTTTGAAAAAAAGTTTCCATAATTTTTAAAAAATCAATCGATTCTGTGAATGATCTTTCTCGGACACTTTTCGGCACAGATTCCGCAACCCGTGCATTTGTTCTGGTCAATGCTTGCCACAAAGTTATCAACGGTAACCGCACCGGCCGGACAGTTCTTCTCGCAAATGCGGCATCCAATGCATCCCGCCTTGCAATACTTTCGGGTGGTGGCGCCGTTCTCCACCGAGCGACACAAAACGCTGTATTTGCTTTGTGCGGGGAGCATGACGATCAGCTTTTTGGGACAGATGGCTGCACAAGCACCGCAACCGATACACTTTGTGGTATCAACCACCGCAACGCCGTCCACAATGGCGATCGCGTCATATTTACAAGCCGCCACGCAGGTGCCAAGTCCGATACAGCCGTTGGCACACAGCTTGTCGCCGCCGCCCATTCTCTCGGCAGCAATGCAATCCTGCGCCCCCTCGTAACGGTACTTGAAGGTTGCCGTATGACAGGTACCCATGCATTTGACCTGCGCATGAACGGGAATCGGATCCGAGACCGCGATCCCCATGATCTCACCGATCCTGCGGATCCCCTCCGCGCTTCCCGCATTGCAGGCGTTGGGAGATGCCTCCCCCTTGACAATCGCCTCGGCAAGCGCGGCACAGCCCGAATATCCGCATCCGCCGCAATTTGCACCGGGGAGACAGTCAATGATCTGCGGCACTCTCTCATCCACCTTGACGGCAAACACCTTGGACGCCACAGCAAGAACAATGCCAAACAGGACGCCAAGCGCGGCAAAAATTCCAACGGGAATCAAAACGTCTGAAATTTGCATATGTATGTTTCCTTTACATTATAATTTCTTATAATTTTACACCCGAGAAGCAGGAGAACGCCATCGCCAACAATCCCGCAGTGATCAGCGTCAAGGGAAAGCCCTTGAAGGCACGGGGAGGATCGGCATTCTGCATCCGCGAGCGCACGCCTGCAAACACGGTAATGGCAAGCGTAAAGCCGAGAGCCGCCGAAAAGCCAAAGCAGACCGCCTCAATAAACGAGTAGCTTTTTTGCACGGCAAGCAGTGCCGCACTCAGCACCGCACAGTTGGTGGTGATCAGCGGCAGATAGATTCCCAACGCGCTGTACAGTGCAGGAATAAACTTGCGCAAAAACATCTCGATAAACTGCACCAGAGCTGCAATGACGAGAATAAACGCCACGGTCTGCAAATACTCCAAGCCAAACGGCACCAAAAGATATTCGTAGACCGCCCACGTCACTGCTCCCGAAACCGTCATGACAAAGGTCACCGCCATGCCCATACCCAGCGCGGTATCGGGCTTTTCCGAAACGCCGAGGAAGGGACAGCAGCCATAAAATTTTGCAAAGATGAAGTTCTCCACAAGGATCGCCGAAAACATCATCAACAGAATATTTCCAAAATTCATACCGTCTCAACCTCCTTTTGTGCGATCTCCTCCGCCACGCTCTCCTGCACGGGGTGTCTGTTTGCCTCAATGGTTTTCAGCCTTTCACGGTCGGCGGCATTGTTGCGGATCTTTTGCACAACGGCAATGATCACGCCCAACGTCATAAACGCACCTGCGGGAAGCACAAACACCGTCATTTCGGGATATGCCTCGGGCAATACGGCAACACCAAACAGTGTCCCCGCACCCAAAAGCTCACGCACAAAGGCGATCAAACAAAGTGCAAAGGTAAATCCAAGTCCCATGCCCACGCCGTCCACAAGAGAAGGCAGGGGCGGATTTTTGGAGGCAAACGCCTCAGCACGCGCCAGAATAATACAGTTGACCACGATCAGGGGAATAAACAAGCCAAGCGATTGATAGAGTGAATAGAAATACGCCCGCATCAAAAGCTCCACGGCGGTCACAAAGCCCGAAATGATAACAATGTACGCCGCAATGCGCACCTCTTTGGGAATGAATTTACGAAGCAGTGAAATAAACAGATTGGAGCAGATCAGTACTGCGGTTGCCGCAAGTCCCATACCCACGGCATTTTGAGGGAGGTGGTGGTTGCCAACGTAGGACACATTCCAAGCAGCTGCACCAGCGTGGGATTGTTATCCAAAATGCCCTCTTTGAGTTGTCTGAATAGCTTTTTCATCGGATTGCACCTCCGTTCTGTGACAGAACGTTTTGTAACGTCTGAAAGGCTTGGTTGACACCGTCGGTAACTGCACGCGAGCTGATGGTGGCACCCGAAATGGCATCAATATCCTCGCCCAACACCAGCGTGTCGGTCTTGCCTGCAAATTGCGAAAGGAAGGAGTCCTCCCCCGCTTTTGAGCCAAGCCCCGGAGTCTCGGACATCGAAACGATCTGTACCCCAAGCACGCTGCAATCCGCCGTATATCCCACCATCATGGTAATATCACCGCCAAAGCCAGCGCTCTTGACCTCTACACAATAGCCAACGTGTGTCTCACCGTCAAAGACCTTGTACACAACGCCTGCATCCTCAAGCTCCTCGGCGGAAAGCTCCTCACAGCTTGGCTCCGCCAAGCCGAAGATCTTACCGATCGCCTCATTTTTGGTCTCCTGCATATTTGCCGCATACCGATCGGCAGTCAGTGCAAAGACGAAGGAAATCACCCCCGCCACGATCGCACAGATCAAAAGCAGCTTGCCGCCAATGGTTGCCGCGCGCAAAAAGCTCTTGGTGCCACTCTCCGTTTTGACCGCTGTCGCGGTCTTCTTTTTTCCTTTTGCCATGAGAACCTCCTACGCTTTCTTTTCCCGACGCTTCTTGCCGAACACGCGGGGCTTGGTACACATATCAAGATACCATACCAAGGCATTCATGATGAGGATCGCAAAGGAAACTCCCTCGTTGTAGCCCGAAAAATATCGCAAAAACACCACCAAAGCACCGCAACCCACGCCAAAGATCAAACGCCCGACGGGAGTAACGGGGGAGGTGACGTAATCGGTTGCCATAAAGAACGCGCCCAGCACAAGACCGCCGCTGCAAAGAGAGGTCAGCATAAAGGTCAGGGGCGGAATCTCTCCCTGCGGGAACAGCAGTGTCAAAATTGCCACCGTACCGAGGAAGGCAACGGGAATATGCCACGCAATCACTCTGCGCACCAACAGATAGATGCCGCCGATCAACAGCATCAGCACCGAGACCTCACCAATACAGCCGCCGACTCTGCCAAGAAAGAGATCGGCAAGACCTGCTTCGGGAAGTACCCCCTGCTTCAAAGCCACCAAAGGCGTTGCCGATGCCACCGCATCCACGCCAAAGCCTACGCGGTCATATGCCGCAGGAAAAACGGTCATCTGTCCTGTCCAAGCCATCATCAAAAAGACTCTTGCCGCCAAAGCGGGATTCATGACGTTCTTGCCAATACCTCCAAAAAGCTGCTTGACCACGATGATGGCAAAGGCAGATCCGACGATCGGAACGTAAAAGGGAACCGTGGGCGGAAGATTGAGACCTAACAAAAGCCCCGTGACCGCCGCAGAGCAATCGGCAACCGTAACGGTGCGCCGAAGCACCAGCTGTGTCAAAAGCTCAAAGACCACCGACGACACCACGCACAAAAGCAGAGTGATCGCCGCGCGGATCCCAAACAGATAAATACCCCAAACGGTAGCGGGCAAAAGCGCAATGAGGACGTCCTTCATAACCGAGGCAGTCGTCACGTGTCTGCGCGCGTGCGGTGAGGGGGAAACGGTCAAAAGCTCGGGGGCTGTGACCGTTACGTTTTGATTTTGATCCATATATGTAAGCCTTCTCTTTCCTTATTTCTTCATGCGCAAGGCACCCTTTGCCACGCGGATATACTGCACGATCTGCACGCCTGCGGGGCAGTTGTAGGTACAGGTGCCGCACTCCACACAGCTCATCACGTTCATCTTTGCCGCCTCGTCATACTGTCTTGCCTGCGCGTACTGCGTCAGATAATTGGGCATCAGATGCATCGGACAGTGTGCCACGCAGTTGCCGCAATGGATACACGCACTGTGATAGGTGTTGATCTTATCGTATTCCTCGGAGAAGAACAGCAGTGCCGAGGTTCCCTTGACCACGGGAGCGTTGATGTCCCACTGAGCCTGTCCCATCATCGGTCCTCCGCTGACGATCTTTTTGGGGGGCTTGACCAATCCGCCGCAAAATTCCACAAGATCGGCATACGATGCGCCCAGAGGCGCACGCACGTTCTTCGGCTCCTTGATGCAATCTCCCGTTACGGTCACGATGCGGCTGACCAACGGCACGCCGCGGTAAAAGGCACGGCAAATGGCAGACGAGGTCTCTGCATTGATGACCACGCAGCCTACGTCGGCAGGAAGCTTGCCCGCAGGAATCTCACGGCGCTTGATGGCGTAAATGATCTGCCGCTCGTCGCCCTGGGGATACTTGGTCTTGAGGACACAAACACGGAGCCTTGGCTTGCCCTCCACCGCCTTTTGCAGGAGTGCAATGGCATCGGGCTTGTTATCCTCCACGGCAATGATACCCTCATTGACCGAAAGCGCGTGCATCACGATCTCAAGTCCCGAGATCACGGTGTAACTGCGCTCCAAAAGCAAACGGTGGTTTGCCGTGATGTACGGCTCACACTCGGCACAGTTGATGATGACCGTGTCCACCTTTCCAATGGCGCTCTGCAGCTTGGCATAGGTGGGAAAGGTTGCGCCGCCAAGACCGCTGATGCCCGCTTGGCGAACGATTTCCACAATCTCCTCGGGCGTTGTTTCCTCCAACGGCTTTTCCCAAGCCTTGACCGACTCGTGCAACGTTCTCTCGCCGTCATTTTCAATCACGATATTGCGGATCGGCACTCCCTGCGCGTTGTTTTTGGTAACAATCTCCTTGACCGTTCCCGACACGCTTGCATGCACGGGACAGCCCAGTCCCGATTCCACCACACCGATGACCTGTCCCACCAGCACCCGATCTCCTACCGCTACCACGGGAGTTGCGTGGGCACCGATAGGCTGGGAAAGCGGGATCGAAACGGTTTTGGGCTCGGGCAAGCGGACCGTTGCCAAGCCTGCCGTATCCTTATGCTCGTTGAGGTGTGTACCTCCTCGAAATGTAAATTTCACGTTCTTTTCGTATTCCTTTCTGAAAAGCACAGCTTTCCATATTACATTATCTTTAATAATATTATATCATATGGAAAAAAGCAAGTACAGACCAAATTTGTTAATAAAAAATAAATAAAAGATACATGATTTGTCAAAGAAATAACAATATTTATTTTCAGAAAGCCTTTTTGTACCTCAAATCGCATTGTTTTCTTGACATCCACGGCTTTTTTTGGTATCATTATACCGTAGAGAAAAAAATTTTTGAAAAAAGTGTAACCAAACCCAAAAAACGGCGACTGATTGAGTGAAGGCCGAAAAACAGGAGTTGAACATGGAGGATTTTAAAATCGTTGATCTGTACTGGGCGCGCAATGAGGCGGCGATCTGTGAATCCGACCGTAAATACGGCAGGATGCTCAAATCGCTCTCCTATTCCCTGCTCTCCTCGCACGAGGATGCAGAGGAATGCGTCAACGATACCTATCTTGACGCGTGGCGCGCCATGCCCACGGCACGTCCCACCTATCTCGGTGCGTTTCTTTCCAAGATCACGCGACGGATCTCGGTGGATCGTTTCCGTGCGGCGCATCGCGAAAAGCGCGGCGGCATGAACGTGATTTTGGAGGAGCTGACCGAGTGTATTCCCGCACGTGACAGCGTGTTTGAGGAATACGAAAACGGTAGACTCACCGATGCACTCAACCGTTTTTTGTACGCGCAGGACAAGGAAAAGCGCGCCATCTTTATCCGACGCTACTTTTACTCGCAGCCGATCTCCGAGATCTGCTCGGCACTGCGCGTGGGAGAAGCCAAGGTCAAGGTCACGCTTTATCGGATGCGTGAGGCACTGAGAAAGGAATTGGAGGAGCAGGATCTATTATGAACAACGCAAAAAAAGCAAAAACCGCATACCTGTTCCGCGAGATCGGTACCATTGATGACAGGCTCTTGCAGGAAGCCATAAGCTACCGCCCGCAACGAATTCTGCCGCGCACGCTGATGATTGCCGCAAGCCTTGCACTGACGGTGTCGCTCTCCTTTGGTGCCATTCTCATTGCCATGCGACAAGGCACCAAAAACGAGGCATTTGATGGCGAGGTCGGCACGCCAATCGATGTCACGGTCAACGAATTTACCCTCTATTCGCAAAGCGTTGCCTACACAACGGTTGCCTCCGCCCAACAGATCGACTTCTTTGGCGGCAAGGCATATGTGGTATGGCAGGGCGCAGAGGAGGAAACGCTTTGCGTCAGCCGCGCACTGAGCGAGAGCGAGGTCGCCTCGTTGACACGCGAGATCCCCAAGGGAACCCCCGTGGGAGAATCGCCCCAAGCACTTTCCTACCGCGTGTGGATCGTGATGGGCGACGGAAGCGTCGTCACCCCGCACCTCAAGCCCTCCGACGGCAACGTCGGCTCTGCCGAGCTGTTTGACTACAACGCCGAGCTGATCCCCTCACAAGCCTTCAACTCTCAAATTTCGGAAATTTTGAACTGAGAAAGGAACGGTTACACTATGAAACACACAAAAAAGCTTCTCATTCTCGCACTTGCAATCCTGCTCTCCCTGCTTCCCCTCGCCTCCTGCTCTGCCAAGGACGGTGAAAACTACAGCCCCATGGAAGATGCGCTTGCCGACATTCAAAACTCGGCAAGCGGTGTGCAAAAGCCCGAAGAAGAAGCCGAGGACGGCGCCGAGAAAAGCGAAAATGGGTTTGTGGAAAATCCCTTTATTGCCACAGCGGAAAATCCCGTGTCCACCTTTTCTGCCGACGTAGACACTGCCTCCTACTCTTATTTCCGCAAGCTGGTGGCGCAGGGCTACACGCTTGACCGTCTGCAGGCAAACGGAGCCTCCTTCCGCACCGAGGAATTCCTCAACTATTTCAAATACGACGCCTCTCGCCCCAATGAGGGAGAGCTGTTCGGCATCACCGCCGACGTCATCAACACCCCTTGGAGCAACGCCACCGTTTTGATGCGCCTAACTCTGCAAGCCGAGGACGCCGTTGCCTATGAGGGCAATAATCTTGTTTTTCTCATTGACGTTTCGGGTTCGATGAACCAAGCCGACAAGCTGCCCCTTTTGCAAAAGACCTTTTCGCATCTGGTCGATCACCTTACCGAGCGCGACGTGATCTCTATCGTCACCTATTCGGGCAAGGAGGAGGGCGTTCTCGAAGGCTGCCCCGGCAATGAGCGCCAGCGGATCCTCGACGCCATCAAATCCCTCTCCGCCTACGGCTCGACCAACGGCGAGGCAGGACTGAACAAGGCATATCAGCTTGCCGAGGAATATCGCATTACGGGTGGCAACAACCGTATTATCATGGCATCGGACGGGGACCTGAACGTGGGCATCTCCTCCGAGAGTGAATTGACCGCCTATATTTCCGAAAAACGCGCGGCAGGCGTTTATCTCTCGGTGCTGGGCTTTGGAACGGGGAACTACCGCGACGGAAACATGGAGGCACTTGCCGATCACGGCAACGGCGTTTACTACTACATTGACGGAGAAAGCGAAGCAGAAAAGGTGCTTGGCTCCGACATCTTTTCCACCCTTTATACCGTGGCGGAGGATGTCAAGCTGCAAATCACCTTTGATCCTCAATACGTTGCCTCCTACCGCCTCATCGGCTACGAAAACCGTCTTTTGAATCAAGAGGATTTTGAGGACGACACCAAGGATGCAGGTGAAGTCGGTGCGGGACATCAGGTCACCGTCTTTTATGAAATGACACTTGCCGAGGGCGCACGCGCAACCACCTCCCCGTGGCTCAAGCTTGCCGTCCGCTACAAGGATCCCGGCGTGACCGAATCCAAGCTAAATGAGTATTCCATCGGCGCGGGTGATCTTAAAACCGAGCTTGACAATGATCTCCGCTTTATGGTCTCGATTTTGGAAACCACCATGCTCCTGCACCAAAGCAAATATACCGCCACTACCCTGCCCGCCGTGCTTGAAAATCTGCAATCGCTTGATCTCACCGCCTACCCAGACCGCGCCGAATTTCGTGCATTGATTGAACAGCTTGTGAAGTAAAGGAAATTTCTTTACCTACACCAACGCACACAAAGGAATCAAACACGACATGAAAAAGAAAATTCTTTTGACACTCGCCCTGGTCGCAATTTTTGCCAGCCTTGTAGATTATTTCTATCACACTCTCCCCCATCAATTTGAAATACGGCAGGCGGCGTGGCTCAAAATTTTCAACGGTACAACGGGGGAAAGTCTTGAGGTCACAGATCCCGAGACAATTCAAAGAATTACGGAAAACATCAACGCTATTGAATTTAAACGTTTAGATACGGAAAAGATCGAGGGGCATGCCTTTACGCTGACGTGGTACGATGAAAGCAACGGCGTCATAGAAAGCCTGTATGTTTTGGACAGCGGTTCCGTGATCAAAAACGGACGCCGCTACCAAAGCAACGGAAGGGTAAATTGTGAGCTTGACCTTGACTATATCGAAAGCCTATTTTCAAATGACACAATCAACTAAAACAGACATAACAGAAAGGAACACGTCATGAAAAAGCACATTCGTCTGTACGCCATTCTTTTGGCACTTCTCTCACTTTCCCTGCTCCTCGCCTCCTGCTCCGCCAAGGACGGTGCCGCGGGAGAGAGCTATTACGAGGACAAAAACGAGCTGTACAACGAAAACGTCTCGTCTCCCTCCATTGGCGGCAACGGCATGACCAACACCGAGCAAAAGCTTGACCCGACCGAGACGACCGAGCGCAAGATCATCAAAACCTTTGACATTTACGCCGAGGCAAAGGACTACAATGCGGCACTGACGGCACTCAACGATCTGATCACACAGCACGGCGGCTACGTGGAAAGTGCCTCGTCCTCCGACAAGAGCCTGAACCACACCTCAACAAATTACACGCGCCGCGCCACCTATACCATTCGCATTCCCGCCGAACATGCCGAGGCGTTTGTCGGATCAATGGGAACGCTGTTCAATGTCACCAGCAATCAATCCAAGGTAGAGGACATCAGCGAGAGCTATTACTCCATCGAAGCACGACTTGAGGAGCTGCAAGCCGAGCGCGATTCCCTTTTGGATATTCTCGATGCCCCCGAAACCAAAAAGGATTACGATCTTTGGCTGACCGTTACCCAACGGCTTTCCGAGGTACGTCAGGAGATTGCGGTCTATCAAGGACAGCTCAACCGCTACGACAGTAAGGTGGCGTATTCCACAATCAATTTGAGCATCAACGAGGTCATCGCCTACTCCTCAATTAGTGAAAGCAACAGCTTTGGCAGCCGTCTCGGTGCGGCATTCAAGGAGGGCTGGAGTGACTTTGTCATCGGTCTTGGTGACTTTGTCATTTGGTTTGCCGAGGCACTGCCCACCCTGCTTCTGCTCGGTGCCATTGCGACTGTAGTCGTCCTGATCATCCGATCTGCCATCCGCAGAAAGAAAAGAAAAAACATCTTTGATCAAGCATCAAAGGAATAAATAAAAACGATCTCCCCCAAATCACTTTTTTCGTGATTTGGGGGAGATTTGTTATATCAATCGCATTTTTCGCACCAAATTTTGTCCGTCAAATTTGATATAGCTGTAGGACTCAGCATCAAACCCGACTTCAAAACGGTGTCCGTCTACCATCGCGTAAAGCGCATGCTCAAATTCAATCAGCGCAACGTATTCGTCATAAACGTAGCCGTTGATCACAAGCTCGTTGGTTTTCTTTACCCTGCGGTAACAAATATGATACTGTCCGATCTGCTTTTCCAACAAAATTCTGCACTTTACATGTTTGTCAGCACTTCGCAGGGCGGGAGTATCATAACCCTCGTTCACTTCATAGACAGATGCACAAGTGTGCTGCACTTTCTTATTTCTCCGCAGCTTAAGCAACCATTCCGTCAGCAAAGCAGAAGCTAAAATCACGTCAATTGCGCAAAGTACGATCCCAAAGTTCATATATCCGTATTCCGACGCACGGATATCCTTTTGAGACGTATCAAAATTTAAAAGCTCCTGTGTATCGGTCTTAACTTCAATGACGTAATCGTTATTAGGATTGACCAATATCGAAAGCCTCGTTCCCACCGACAAAGCCTTCATCGCTTCTCGGAACTCATCCTTTTCGGTATGTGCGTGAATCGCATAATAAGAACCGTCTTGAAAATTGATCCAACAATAGTTTTTTGAAACCTCATAGCTTTCAAATTCTCCAACGTAAGAGACTGCCGCCTCCCGTGGAATCGGCTCGTTTTCACCCGAAAAATATCCGGATTGGTAAATAAAGAAAATTCCGAATACAAAAATCCCCAAAACCGCTAAAATTGTTGGAAATTGAAATCTTTTTTCGGGGACATCATATTTGCTCATAGGTTCTCCTCTTTAAAGTGTCAAATGAAATGCCAAACCTTACTGCTCCACCGCGCCAAGGTATTCCTCCAGCGTCAGATTGGCACAGTAAATATCTGTGGCAGCTTCTCTGCCCACAAAGCGGTAGTGCCAAGGCTCATAGCTATATCCCGTAGTCGTCTCCTTGCCCTTGGGATAACGGAGAACAAAACCAAACTTGTAGGCATTTTCCTTAAGCCATGCAAACACATCACTTTGTTCAAACCGCACGTCCAAAATTCCTGCCATCTCGGCGGTGATAAAGTCCACGCAAAGCCCCGTTTGATGCTCGCTCGTTCCGGGAGCTGCCGAATAAGAAAGCACCACGCGCTCGGCATCGGTGGCATTGAGCCCCTTTTTTCCGTTGACAAGATATTGATTGTAGATATATTCGTAGCCGAGAAAATCGTATGCCTCGGTGGAAAAGCCCTGCATTTCCTTTTCCCGATACCCTTCAAACAGCTCCTGCTGTCTTTTGTAGGAGCGGTAGGCGCTTGTCACATAGGTATCGCGAATGCCTGCCGCCGCCATTTCCTCCAGCATTTCGGTCAGCGCATCGGCGGCTCTCGCCTCCAGCTTCATCGAATAGGTCGTCCATTTGGCAGGCAACGTCACAAGCTCCTGCGGCTCGTAATCCGCTCCCAAAACACAGCTTTTGTTTGCCAACAGCAAATAGGTCTTGCTCAAGCCCGTCATCAGTACCCCCTCGTCCACATCGGTCACATAAGCATAGGTCGCGTCCTTGTAATAATGCTCTGCCTTTACGTCCTCAAGCGGTGGCTGTGTGGTGATCGGATCGGTCGTCGTCTCCTTCGGTCCCAGGTGAATACATCCGCCAAGACAGAGCAGAACCGCCAACAGCGCAACAAAGCACCGAACATTCTTTTTCAAAAACAGCATTCCGTTTCCTCTCTTTACGGCTTGGTTTCGATCACAATAAAATAGGGAGACGTGGGAGAGTTGAGGATATTGACGCGTGTGGCACAGACCTTGTGACGGCTGATGCCCGCAAGATACTCACAGATCATCTTGCCCTCGGCGTCTCCCTCCTCGTGCCCGGGATAGACCGCAACGTTTAAAATGCCGTCACGATCCAACAGATCGATCGCCGCCTCAATGGCAGGCATGGTCGTTTCCCGCAGCGTGGTGATCGACTTATCCCCTCCGGGAAGCCAACCCAGATTGAACATTCCCGCCTTGAATGGCTCCTTGACGTAGTTTTTGACGTTGTGATGCGAATCATGTATCAGCGTATAATTTTGGGGACACCCAACCTCGGCAAGTCGCTTTGCCGTGGATTCCACCGCCTGTGCCTGCACGTCAAAGGCATAAACGCGGCCACTCTCCCCCACCGTGCGCGACAAAAATTCGGTGTCGTAGCCGTTTCCCATGGTAAAATCTACCGCCACGTCACCCTCGTGCAGGTGATTCAGTATAAAGTATTTGTGCAACTGTAAGAGATCTATCATGATTATTTTTTCCGAAGCCTTTCGAATTCGTTATGGAACATTCTTACTTATTGTGCAGATCGGAGCGCAAAAATTTAAACGCGCGCTCAACGGCGTCCTTGGAGTTGTACCATGGCTCCTGATCGTAGCGATAATCAAATTTTTTACAAAACCAACTGACATCCTTTTGCAATTCGTCAAAGTAGGTCTCCACCACCTTTGCGCAGGCGGCGGCAAACTCGGGCTGCTTCTTTTTTCCAAGCCTTCTTTGCCCATACCAAAGCAGCTTGCGGTAGTGTGGCAGACAAAAATAGGGCTGAGCCTTTAGCTTGGGGGCAAACTCCTCGTCAGTCTGCCAAAGATAAACGGCAGTATCGACCATATGTTCAAAATTATTTTCAATACGAGAACAGACGTAACAGCTTTTTTCAAGGGCTTCGATGCGTTTGATGGGCTTGTTTCCCTGCCCGCCGCCAAGACCTCCGTCCTTGATCTCCTTTCGCAGATCGGCAAGGTGGCTTTCCAAGGTCAGCGCCATACCAAGACGGTTTTTGCGCACAAACATCATGTCGTAGTGCGTGCGGCAAAAGCCCTGCTC
>JAGANE010000264.1 GCA_017624395.1 Clostridia bacterium | reverse complement strand
AACAGTTTCATAATCAACGCCATACGGACGTATTTTCCGTAGAGAACCTGCTTGAAATAGCAGGCGCGGGGATCGTCGTCGATCTCCACGGAAATTTCGTTGACCCGGGGCAGGATCTGTGCATTATGCACCCCCTGCCCCGGGTCAACGAAATTTCCGTGGAGATCGACGACGATCCCCGCGCCTGCTATTTCAAGCAGGTTCTCTACGGAAAATACGTCCGTATGGCTTTGATTATGAAACTGTTGGAGGTGGAATAAGATGCATATTGACTCCATTCGCAACGGCCTTGTCATCGACCACATTTCCGCAGGCAAGGGCATGAAAATCTACGAACTTCTGGGTTTGGGCGCGCTGGATTGCACCGTTGCCATCATCAAAAATTCCAGCAGCCGCAAAATGGGCAAAAAGGACATCATCAAGATCGACGCGGAAATCGACGTGGATATTGATATCCTGGGCTACGTGGACCCCGGCATCACCGTCAACGTGATCAAAAACGGCGAACTGGTGGAAAAGAAGGCCGTTACGTTGCCCGAAACCCTCACAAACGTGATCCAATGCAAGAACCCCCGCTGCATCACCTCCACCGAACAGGAGCTGAAGCACGTATTCAAACTCACCGATCGGGAAAACCGCGTCTACCGCTGCCTCTACTGCGAAACCAAGGCAACGGAGTAAGGACGAAGGTGCCGATTCTTTTCTTTCTTTTCCGAAGAAAAGAAAGAAAAGAACCCAAAGAAAGAAAAGCAAATCCGCCGCAATTTCTTGCGGCGGAAAACTTTTTATCTGCAATTATTCTTGAGGCTTATTCTTCTTTTTCAGAATCAGAAAAGCCGTGGCACCAAGGAGCAGTGTCACCCCTGCGGCAATCAGGACGTATGCCAAAACGCTTCCGTCGGGGGAAGAATCTCCTTCCGTCGTGATGAAAATGTCAGAAGGTGCGTCGACGGTAACTCCCTCTTCCGTTTGATCCGTGTCCGAAAGAATGTCGGAGGGAAGGGCGGGATCGGTAGCCGGATCGGTAGACGCATCCGTAACGGGCAGATCCGTCGGATCCGTCGCCGTTGCATCCTCGGAAGAATCGGTCACGGGATCGTATTTGTTTCGGGTACGGACCAAAATTTCAGTACTCTTTGCACTTTCCCTCCCGCAAACCGAATGATACGACGTTGCCGCCACCTCATATATCGTATCCGCCTCCAGACCCGTAAGGGTATATTTCGTACCACTGATCAGCTCCTCGTTGACCTTTACCCCGTTTACGTACACGTTGTATCCGTCCCCGTGTATCTGATCGGACCAACAAAGCGTAAATCCATCCACCGCTGTCTTTTCGATCCGAATCGACGGAGGATTAAGAACGTAGTACAAGCACGGATTCTCGGACGGTATCTCCTTGTCACTGCGCAACGTCACAACGGGCAAAGAAACAAAGGTTGTGCCTTTACTTTTGCAGGCCGTTCCGGGCGTGTTTGCAACCACAAGACGGATCGAATCCCCCTCCTGCACGTCGAAGAATTCTACCGAAACCTGCATAGGATCGTCTCCATCATATCGATCGGAGGTCATTTTGGCTTGCTCTTCGGTTTCGGGCCAGATGCGGGTATCGTTCCGATAAACGTAAACGGAGGTTCCTCCATCGGAATTATCGGAGGTATTCGCGCGACCGTATGGATAGAGGGACGCTTGCAAGGAAAGGTGTCCGCCTGCGGGAACCCGATAGGTGATCACGGGGGCCGCCTCTTCTCCGGGAAGGAGTTGTTTCCCGTAGGTGCAGATTAAACACGTCTCCTCGCCCTCCGCAATCTCGAAGGGATACTCTGCATAGGGGGCGTAACAGGTCGCCCATCCGGAAACAGCTCCCAAGTCCCACAGAGAACGGTTGAAATACGCCCCCATGGGCTTGAACTCTCCGGTTTCGGTATTATACCATTCGTAGAGCCACATTTTGTCCTCGCCAAAAGAAGGCTCCTCCGTCAAGCTGTAATTCTCATCCACGGCGTGGGTACCGTATTCTCCTTTGCGAAGCGTATGCGTAAAGTCATACGTTTCCTCCCAGGTCGGGATTATCCCACATGCGGCCGCAGGAAGGGCAAGATTGACCGCAAACAAAAACAGTACGGTCCAAAGAATCATTTTTTTCATGGCATTGTCTCCTTTCCGGGTTATCCTTTGGAAAAAGCAGGCATTGTCAGAAGTTTGAGTCACTCCTTCTGATTTTATTATATCAAAAAAAGAAAACCTTGTCAATCCCCCTCCGCTTCCCCTTTACTTTTGCCCTTTTTTGTGGTATAATAGATTCGAAAAACCCGAAGTTGGGTTGATTTTGCCCCAACTCAACCAACGGGTTGTTGACTTTTTTCTCCCCGCAGGATATAATGAAGTCGAAAGGAGGATCCCCATGGATCAGATCAAAATCGGAAAATTCATTGCCGAACGCAGAAAGGCCCGGGGCTTAACCCAACTGCAGCTGGCGGATCGGTTGGGCATTACCGACCGTGCCGTCTCCAAATGGGAACGGGGCAAGACGCTCCCCGACTCGTCCCTGATGCTGGATCTTTGCGGAATCCTGAAAATCAGCGTCAACGATTTATTAAGCGGAGAGGTAGTAACCATGGAAAAGTACAACGAAGAACTGGAAAAGAAATTATTGGAAACCATACGGGAAAAGGAGCGGGCAGACCAAAAATTGCTTATGCTGGAAGTGGTGGTCGGCATCCTTTGCATCGCCATCTTCGTCCCCTTGATCCTCGTGGCGGGCTTGGTGCAAATGGAGGAATGGCTGCGCGTCGTGCTGATTCTCGTGGGCTTCCTGCCCCTTCTGGCCGCAACCCCCTTCATGCTTCGCATTGAGCAAACGGCAGGATATTACGAATGTCAGGAATGCGGACACCGCTACGTACCCTCCTTCAAGGCGGTCTTTCTGGCCATGCATATGGGACGCACCCGTTATATGAAGTGCCCCAAATGCGGAAAACGCTCTTGGCAGAAAAAAGTGATCTCAAAAGAATAACCCCAAAGCAGGACGAACCGAACTTCGTCCTGCTTTTTTCTGCAAAAAATCCTCACCTCCCTTTACTTTTTCATCCGTTTGTGCTATAATGTGTAGGAAACAAGAGTGTAATAAGAACTGTCAGAGCAAAATGCGCGACGAATCATCTTCTTAACAAGGCGGCAACCATGAAAAAACATCTTAATCTGTTCCTTACCATGCTAAAAATCGGTCTGTTTACCTTTGGCGGCGGTTATGCAATGATTGCGCTGCTTGAAAATGAATTCGTGTCGAAAAAGAACTGGATCGACCGGGACGAATTCCTTGATATGGTTGCCATTGCGGAATCCACTCCCGGACCGATTGCCATCAACGCCGCCACTTATATCGGCTACAAAATATACGGCTTTATGGGCTCCCTGCTCGCAACGGTCGCAATTTGTATTCCGTCCTTCGTCATGATATACGCAATCTCCCTGTTCTTTGACGCGTTTCTCACCCTTACCCTCGTAGCAAGCGCGTTCAGAGGAATACAGGTCTGCGTCATATACCTCATTTTGTCAGCAGGGCTGAAAATGCTGAAGCAAATGAAGAAAACGGCGTTTAACGTCCTGATTCTTTCTGCCGTCGTTCTTTGTATGGTGGCGTTTTCGGTGTTTTCGGTCAACTTTTCAACGATCTTTTATATTCTCATTTCGGGCGGAATCGGCTTGTTCGTATACGCGCTCCGTCTGCTCCGAGGGAAGAAGGAGGTGGGAGAATGATCTATCTTGAACTGTTTCTGACCTTCTTGCAGATCGGCACGGTGTCCTTTGGCGACGGCTACGGAATGATCTCGCTCATCCGAGAAACCGTATTGTCGCATGGGTGGCTTACGGAAGCAGAATTGCTGAACATGATTGCCGTATCGGAATCCACCCCCGGCCCCATCGCCGTGAACATGGCGACCTTCGTCGGCTCAACGCAGGGCGGGGTCCTCGGATCCTTTCTCGCCACGTTGGGCGTCGTGCTTCCCTCTTTTCTTATCATTCTGCTTATTGCTTCCCTGATACGCAATTTTTTGAAATACAAGAGCGTTCAGGCGTTCCTCGGCGGCGTCCGTCCCTGCGTGGTCGGATTGATTTTAGCAACGGCAGTTACGATGTTTTTGAGCACCGCGTTTTCCTTCAAAAGCATCGAAGACCCCATCATCCCCGACGTAAGCGGATTGATTCTGTTTGCAACGATCGTCGCCGTGGCAGAAATCCTGAAAAAAATACGAAAAATGCCCACGTCACCGATCCTGCTGATTCTTCTTTCCGCCGGACTCGGGATGGTGGTGTATTCCTAATCAAGAATTTGCTTGTATTATAAAGACAGTCCGAATTAAGTGGGAATCGCATGACGAACGAGGAGAAACGTATATGAAGGAAGAATGCTTAATTTGTAAAGCCCCGCTTGAATATCTCCAAGCAGACGAGGAAATGGAATGCGTGCTTTGCCGTAAAAAACAGTACAGCAAAACAAGATGTGTCAACGGTCATTTCGTTTGCGATGACTGCCATACAAGCGGAATGGACAGCATCCTTACCATTTGTCTGCATAGCAAATCCGATAATCCCATTGAGCTTTTGGAAGAAATGATGAATTTACCCTCTTGCCATATGCACGGACCCGAGCATCATACCATGGTCGGGTCGGCACTTTTAACCGCTTACAAAAACGCAGGCGGAGAACTTGACCTTGAATCCGCCCTTCGTGAAATGCAAAAAAGAGGAAAACAAGTCCCCGGCGGCGCTTGCGGCTTTTGGGGAGCTTGCGGGGCCGGCATCAGCACGGGGATGTTTCTCTCCATCGCGTTGAAAGCAACGCCTTTGTCAAAGGAGGCATGGGGACTTTCGAACCAAATGACGGCACGCGCGTTGGACGCCATCGGCAAAAACGGCGGTCCCCGTTGTTGTAAAAGAGATTCCTATCTTGCCATCACCGAAGCCGTCAAATTCACGAGAGAAAAACTGCATATCCACATGAAATTGAAGGACGTCGCCTGCACCCGCGCAGGCTTGAACAATCAGTGCAGACAGGAAGCCTGTCCCTTCCACCAAGATTGCACGGCATCATCAATATGATTTTGATGAGATTCGTAATTGCATTTGGGAAAAATCAAAAAAACTCTAAAACCTCCAACGAAATGCCGATCTTGTGTGTATAGGTCTCAGAGGATGATCCGAAGTGCCGCGGAGAACACCTCAATCACACAAAATAAATTTTAGGAGGTATTGAAAATGAAATTTACAAAAATTATTAGTTTGTTACTCGTATCGGTTCTCGGAATCGGCGCACTTGCTTCCTGCGCAAATGTTGATGACCGTAATACCGCCGCACTTAACAAGGAAGCGCTGACCTATGTCAGCCTTCGCATCAACCCCGAAATCGAATTACTTGCCGATGAGGATGACAAGGTTGTCGCGGCAAACGCTGTCAATGAGGACGGCGAGGTTGTTCTCTCAACCGTCGACCTTGAAGGCAAGACCATCGAAGAAGCAGGCGCGATCTTCACCGAAACCGCCAATGACCTCGGTTACTTCACTCCCGACGGCAAAAAGGATACCGTATATATTGACGTAGAAAGCACTACCGGCATCAAGGATTCAGAGCTTGAGGAAAAACTGGACAAGAGCATCCGTGATTACTTCAACAACAAGGGAATCAATGGAAAGATCGCGCCCGAAACACTTGACAAATATGCTGACAAGGCTGCTGAATGGGGCATTTCCGCAGGTCACGTAAAGCTCGTTATGCGAGTTCTCGATGCTCATCCCGAGCTGACCGACACCGAGGTTCTTGAACTTGGCGTTAAGGACTGGATGCAGCTTCTCAAGGGAAACAAGGACGAGGAAAAGGTGGCCGCAGGTCTTAAAGCAGACTATCGTGCGGAGATCGACACGCTCAAGGGCGAATACGCAAGACTCTTCGAGCTTCGCACTGAAATTGAGACACTTGAAGCACAGCTTGAGGGTGAGTTGACCGATGAGGAAAAATCTGCAATCGAGGCTCAGATCTCAGAAAAGGAAGCAGAGTTGAAGCCCCTTCAAGATGAATACAAGGCAAAAGCCGGTGAACTGAAGGATACTTACAAGGAGTCCTCCAAAGATGCTCGCAAGGAGTATCGTGCAGAGGCGGAAAAGCGCAAGAACGAGAACAAGAGCAAGCAGCCCAAGGCAGAGGAAAGCACGGATGGTGTTCCCGTGCATCCGAAAAATCTGAAAAAGGAGAATATCGGATAAGCCCGACGGGTATTGAAAATGGCAACTATCATCGAAAAAGAATCCTATAAAGTAGATGAATATTTGACTCAGATAAGGCAGGGCCGTAGTTCTGCCTTAGACCCGTTGTACGAGGAAACGGCAAAACCACTTTACTCTCTTTGTTATACATACATGCACAATCATCACGACAGCGAGGATGCGCTATCCGAAACCTATCTGACGGTCGTTCGCAATATAGAAAAATACCGAGGTAAAAACGGTTTTAATTGGCTTTATACCATAGCAAAGAACATTTGCCTCAACATGTTGCGGAAGAACGCTCGCATCGTTTCGGTTGATTATGACGATGAGGAAACAATCAAAACGCTCGGACTTTCCGAGGGAAAAGCACCGCAAATATACGATGAAAGCGGCATCATCGCACTATCCGAAAAGATATTAAGCGAAAATGAATTTCGCATCGTGGTATTACACGCCGTCAACGGCGTGAAATTCAAGGATATTGCCAAGATTGTGGGAGGGCTCGAGAACACGGTGCGATGGCAATACAATAACGCAATCAAGAAAGTGAAAAACACTTACGAAAGGAGGGGATCGAGTTGACAGATAAGGATTTTGAAAAGCTATTTAAAGAAAGTAAAGAAATAACACCTCGTGCCGATTTGAAAAACGAAATTCTTGCTAAGACAAAGCAAGAGATGGAAACCTCGGCTATCAGAAAAGAAAGGAAATCTCCTCGCAGATCCCCTCTTGCAAAAAGGCTTATGCCGATTGCGGCTTGCTTCGTATTCGTATTCATACTGATTGGAGGCATGCTTGGTCTCGAAAACGAGAATTATCAGACCGTTTATATAGACGTTAACCCATCGGTTGCACTGAACGTGAACCGCTTTGGCAAGGTAAGCAGTGTAGAATATCTTAACGAAGATGCTAAAGAAGCACTTAACGGCATCAAGCTCAAAGGCTTATCCGCCGAAGATGCTCTCGAAAAAATGATAACTGCCTACGATAACGAAGGTTATTTTAATAGCAATGCGGAAATATATATCAGCGCAGCATCCGAGAAAACAAAAATGCCGACAAACTTCTTGCAAAGCTCTCCGAGCGTGCCGAGAAGATTAAAGGCAATAGGAATTACTCGGTAAATACGACCAAATTGACCGCCGAGGATAGAACCGAAGCCAATGAATACGGAATCTCTCCCGGTAAGTACCGTGTGATCGAACAGGTTATAGAAAAGCATCCAAACTATACGGTGGAAGAACTAAAGGATATGTCAATGGCAGAGCTGAAAGAATTATTGACTAAGGATAAGGGCAATAAGAAATAATATACAAAAAAGGCCATTTTCATAAAGAGGAACAGCGTGCAAATTCCAATAGGTCGAACAGTTAGGAAAATAAGAATTTGGTGGAGGTTTGAAAGATGTATATTTTTCAAAGTACATTGAATACCCGTCCTATTTTGGAAAATAGCATAAAGTATATTCGAAGCGATGTTTCGACCAAGGTTTCCGAGAGCGAGAAGAATTGGTTGTTATCCAACAATGTAACCACTATCATTGACCTCAGAACAGACGAAGAACGGACAAAAAAACAATGTCCGTTAATAGAGGATAGTCGTTTCACTTATTATGTCTTTACCATCACAGACGGAGATAAAATACCGCTTCATACCGATGATGTGTCGAAGTCTTACATTGCTATGGTGGATACACAATTTGACACGATGATTGAGTTCCTGTTAAATACCAAATCCAATGTGCTCTATTTCTGTAATGCAGGAAAAGACAGAACGGGTGTTGTTTCTGCTGTTTTGCTATATAAGCTGGGAATGTCTCCTGAATACATTGTCAATGACTATATGAAATCAAAGTTCAATTTAGAAATATTGTTAAACGGATTTGCAAGACAAAACCCCACAATAAATATAGATGTTATTACACCGCATAAACGATACATTGAGGAATTTCTAAAATGGTATATTGATAGAGCATAACAGTAAGACCAATTCCAATATGTCGAACAGATAAGAGCAGATGAGAAGAACTCATCTGCTCTTTTTCATTGCTTGCGGTCGAAGGAGGGGTTATACATATAATAATTCTTGCAGTTCAGTTTTTCCCGGGCGATGCGCTGGCATTCACCGTTCTTACCAAATCAAAAAGATGCCCAAAAACCCTTGATACATAAGGGTTTTTGAGCATTTTGTATTTTCACCGATTTTTTCAATTTTTGCCCTTTTTCGATGCAAAAACCTTTGATGTAGATCGTATAGCACAAAAGGACGAAAAAAGCAATCGTTCCTTCCGACCGACCAAACATATAGGAAAGATGTTGAATAAAGTTACAAATAAATCCTTTAATTCTTTTCTGTTTTATGGTATAATCAGTTCGATAAATAAGAATTTGTCAAACACAAAATTCTGTAGTGTTATAGACTGTTGATAACACGCAGTAAAATGCTCTAAAACCATTGAAAATAAAGGAGTTTTCGCAAACAACTCATTTCATCCCAACATAACGTGTTACACCGTTTTGCCCTCGCCCAGAGCGATAATAAGGGCAAAATCAAGGGAAAGAATCATCAAAATTAAATGTTT
>JAGANE010000041.1 GCA_017624395.1 Clostridia bacterium | reverse complement strand
CGTATGCACTCTGATGCACAGTTCGCAGGCTCCTCCTCCGTGCCCGCTCACGTAGAGATGATGGGCCTGATCGGCGCAGGTAACAACCCGATGGTTGGTATGACCGTCGCCGTTGCCGTTGCCGTCGAAGAGGCAATGAAGTAAGCCATATTTTATAAGGCTTTTTGAGGCCTTCGGGCTTCACCCCGCGATTGTAAAAATCCGATCGAAAACAACGTAACAACAAAAAACGGGACACATCATGTTGGGCTTTTGCCCAGGTGATGTGTCCCATTTTTGTTCTTGATCCATAGCCTGGTTATTCTTTTTTCTTCCTTTTTCTGTATTCTCCCGGAGTCAAGCCGACTCTCTGACTAAAGATGCGGCAGAAAGCAAGCGGATCGCTATAACCGACCGATGTGGCGATGGCCGAAATTTTTTCATTGCCGTGCCAAAGCATTTCTTTTGCGCGTTCTATGCGGTATCTTGTCAAATATTCTTTTGTAGAGATGCCAAGGTAGTGCATAAAAAGATTTCGCAGATATTTCCTGTCCACATAGAGATCTTTTGCCATTTTTTCGATTTTCAGTTCCTTGTGAAAGTTGAGTGCAATGTATTCCTTCGCAAGCATCACCGTCTGTTTTCGGTCGGAATGTCCGGAAGATCGCTCTTGCACCGCTAAAGAAAGAATGAGTCGCGCGATTCCCTCGCGGTAGCATACATTTTCGTCATACATCAGTGTCTCGGTAAGCAACTCGTTTGCAATCTTAATCAGGCGGTCCTTGTAATCAAAGTGAAAGCTTCCGGATGTTTGCGGAAGGTTGCTTTTCTTCAAAAGCTCGTCATCATCCTCCCCACAAAAACGCACCCAAATATATGTCCAGGGATCGTTTTCATCGGGGCGGTATGTGCAGTAATTGTTTTTATAGACGATAAAACCGTCGCCCTCGGTGAGGCGCTTGTCGTTATAATATCCCGAACCGCTTATGATATAATGCACCCATATATCAGGGCATACGATACGGATTGTTTTCTTGTTGGCAGGGCAGTGCTCTAAATTTCCTGCGCTGACATAAAGCATATAAAACAACTCCTTTTTTCGCTTATATAGTATCATTTTACCATATTTACGCATCATTTGTCAATTGCAAGAACAGAAAAAGCTTGATAAAATAATGAAAATACGATTCAAAAGGAGCGACGAAAAGATGATAGATAAAAGCGTTTTACTCTGCAAGGATCCCAACATTGAGGATCAAACGGTGCTGGAAATCAACCGTATGCCCCCACGCGCAGCGCTGATCCCTGCAAAAAAACGCGGCGTGTATTATGCAAACCGCTATGAATCCGAGATGGTGTCCTCACTTGCGGGAGATTATCGCTTTTGCTATTTGCAAGAGGATACGTTTGCGGATTTTTACCGTACCGATATTGACGATTCCGCATGGGATGTAATTGATGTTCCTTCCATGTGGCAGTTCCGCGGGTACGGTATGCCTGCATACCCCAATGTTCGTTATCCCATTCCGTTTGCACCGCCTTTTGTGTATAAGGAAAATCCTGTTGGCCTGTATCGCCGCGAATTTGAGATCGCCGATGAAGACTCACGATATATTCTGTATTTTGCGGGGGTGGACAATGCCTTTTACGTCTATGTCAACGGTGAACGCGTAGGGTTTTCCAAGGGAAGCCGTCTTCCTGCGGAGTTTGATATTACTGCTTTTGTGCATGCGGGGAAAAACTTGCTTGCTGTGAAGGTATTTACGTATTCAGACGCTACGTATCTTGAAAACCAGGATATGCTTCTGGCAAACGGGATTTTTCGTGATGTGTACCTGATTAAAACGGAGAAGTCTACCGTATGGGACTACCGCGTGCGCACAACCTATGATGCCATCACGGTGGAGGTCAAATTGACGCTCACTGCCAATCTGCGGCTTCGCTTGACGCTGGATAGCGAGTGCGTGGAACTGGATGCTACGCCTACGGTTATGCACACATTCCACTTGAATAACCCTCGGCTGTGGAACGCCGAAGAACCAAATTTGTACGATCTTTATATTGAGCTTTTGGAAGGGGATCGGATCGTCGAGGTGCATTCTAAGCGAGTCGGCATCATGCACACGCGCGTAGAAGGGAACAAATTTCTTGTGAATGAACACCCCATTTACATCAAAGGTGTCAACCGCCACGAGAACAACGCGCGAAACGGACGCGGTATGACGGTTGAGGAGATCCGGCAGGACCTGATTACGATCAAGAAAAACAACCTAAACGCCATTCGCCTTTCGCATTATACGAACGACCCTGCCACCTACGAGATCGCCGCTGAAATCGGTTTGTACCTGATGGACGAAACGGATCTTGAAACGCACGGCGCCTATGTTGCCAACGGGGATCAAGGGTATCTTTCTAAATCTCCCGAGTGGCTGCCGGCCTATTTGGACAGAATCAAGAGAATGCTGGAGCTCAACAAAAATGAGGTGGCCATCTTTATTTGGTCAACGGGAAACGAAGCGGGTACCGGTGAAAATCTTGAACGCTGCGCGGATTATATCCGCGCGTTTGACCCGACGAGAGAAGTGAATATATCACAAGACGAGGGGGTGTACGGTCACTTCCGCAAGATCGGATACTATCCGATGAAGAAGACCGAGGAATATTCCGATGAGGGGTATCCCATCTTGGCAATCGAGTACGCGCACGCCATGGGCAACAGCCCCGGGACACTTGAAGATTATTGGGATTATAACTACACCCACGAGAAAATGTTGGGCGGCTTTGTATGGGAGTTCAGAAGCCACGGGATGGAAGCGATCGATGGGAACGGCGATAAGTATTATCTTCACGGCAGTGACTTCGGCAATCCCTATCACTGGGCAAACTTCTGTCTCGACGGGTTCTTGACCTCCGACGGAACGCCTAAACCCACCTGGTGGGAGCTTGGCGCGGTATCCTTTGCTGCCTATACCAGATACGTAGATGGGCGGCTTGTTATCAAAAACACCAACGATTTTAAGGATCTTTCCTATCTGACAGCGCGCTATTGCATTGAGGCGGATGGGATCGTTATAAAAGAGGAGGATCTTCCGCTTCCAAGGATAAAGCCGCACGAGACATACGAGGTAGAGATTGATACCTCCTCCGGCACGGTGATTCGCGGTGCCCGATATTTCCTCTCTGTGCTGTATTATGAAGGAGATGCTTGCGTTCATCAAAAGCAGTTTCCGCTTGACATCGTATCCTCCAAAGAGACGTTCGTTCCTGTTCCGTCTGAAAGCATTCTGCGTGTGGAGGACTATGTTCTTTCCGTCAAACGCGGTGAGACGGAGGTACGGTTTGAAAAGGGATTGCTTGCATCACTATCCTACCGGGGTACTCCGATGCTTGCGGACATGCGCCTCAATATTCACCGCGCCTACATTGATAACGACGGCATCCTTCACGGGTGGTTCCCGGGGCAGCGCGCCAAATGGGACAGCACGTTTCTTCGGTACTTCCAATTTGCACTGCACGATATCCGCGTAACAGACGAGAAGGACAAAACGGTCGTGACTGCTATTGGAAGATTTACCGTGTCTTCTACGTATGCGGGCTTTTTTGTCAAATTCGTCTATGAAATATATAGTGATGTTGTGGTTGTTACGATAAGTGCCGAGCCGTACGGCAATATTCCGGCCATTCTTCCGCGCATCGGTGTTCACTTTCATGTTGATAAGCAGCTTTCGCTTGCACAGTGGCTTGGTCGCGGTCCGTTGCAAAACTACCTCGATGCAAAGATGAATGCTCCCGTTGGCAGATGGGAAGGGGAGGTTCACACCCTAAACTTTCTTTACGATATGCCGCAGGAAACAGGAAATCACGAGGACGTGTCTGCTCTTACGCTTTCGGGTGCGCCTGGAAAGATATCGGTCATTGGACTGGATACGTTCTCCTATTCCTATCATCCCGTTTCACTTGACAACCTGACCGATGCTCAGCATAGAAACGAGCTTCGGGAGGATGACAGTAATCACTTGTATATTGATTACAGAATGCGCGGCCTCGGCAGTCAGTCTTGTGGCCCCGAACCGGAGGAGCCGTATGAGCTGCGAGCGCATTCCTTCCGCTTCTCCTTCGCGATTGCCCCGACAGACTTTGAGCGAGCAATACAGCTTGCGCGCAGAGACTTTGGG
>JAGANE010000263.1 GCA_017624395.1 Clostridia bacterium | reverse complement strand
GGGAAGCTTTTTGCAAAAAGCTTCCCTCTCCCCCTTGCCCCCTCTCCTTTTAAAAATCTTCACAGAAATGTTGATATGTCTGTATAAATATTTTACAGTATGAAAAAATACTGCCGGAATAACACCGCAGTCATCTTTGCCCATTATATGAAATGGCATCCTCCATCATTCTCATCGTGTTTTCTATTGCGTTACAATTACTTCTATCGTATTGCTCACTTCTAATTCAATTGAAATTCAATTATAATTATAACAAACCAATTGGTTAGGAGGAGCAACCATGATAGAACAAGAAATTGGAAAACGGATCAAAGAGCTTCGCAAGCAAAAGAAAATTCCTCAGGAAAAGCTTGCTGAAATGATCGACATCTCTCCAAATCATTTGAGTGCCTTGGAAAGAGGTGCTTATAATATCAAGCTGGAGCTGTTGGTTCAGATTATTGATTGCCTTGACATTACGGCTGACGATCTTTTTCGTGGCGTGATCAAAAACGGGTATCTCAATCGCACCTCCCGTCTCGCCGATGAGATCGCAATGCTTCCCGAAGATGAGCAAAAGCGTATCTTTGAAGTGTTGGATACTCTTGTAAGAACAGCAAGAAAAAAATAAACCTTTCAAAAAATCTGCGTTTTTCGCAGATTTTTTATTTCTCCACCGTATTATAACATTTTTCGACATCCTTTATGTGATATACTATTTGCAAAGCGATAGAAGTAATTGTAAAACGATTGTTTAAAAGGGAAAATTGTAGAAAAAGCTGTTGCTATAATTAAATATTTCATTGTGTCAATGAGAAAAGGAGAAATCACAAATGAAAGGCATCGTAAGAAAAATTGATAAACTGGGAAGGATCGTTCTTCCACGGGAGTTCAGACATTCATTAAAGGTTGGGGTTGGAAGTGATATTTGTATTGAACTAAACAATGGATCAATGACACTAACACCAACGCAAGCTATCTGTGGGATATGCGGGTCGGTCATTACCCCCATAAATAAATTTCGGTTATGTGATCGCTGTCTCTCTACAATAAGGGAAGAAACAGACTTTTTATAAAAAATTATATAAAAAGGTTGACTTTTTTCAACAAATGCGGTAAAATAATAGTGTATAGCCTTTTTTAAGGAGGATTTTTCCGTGATCAGAAGTATGACGGGCTTTGGACGTTGCCGCGAAACGGTAAACGGGCTGGATATTACAGTAGAATTACGCGCGGTCAATAGCCGTTTCTTTGATTGCTCGGTCAAGATCAGCCGTGCTTACACCTATCTTGAGGAGCGCATCAAGCCCTATCTGCAAAGCAAGGGCATCTCCCGCGGAAAGGTTGACGTTTGGATCGGCATTGAGGTGTTGGATTCGGGCGGCGTTGACATCATTCCCGACGACGGATACGTCAAGGGCTATCTTGACGCACTCTATCACCTGCGCGATACGTACGGTCTGCGCGACGATATTTCGGTCATGACGGTAGCGCGCAATCCCGAGGTCTTTCGCGTGCAAAAGCCGCAGGAGGACGTAGAAAAGGATTGGCAGACGTTATCCTCGGTTTTGGAAAAGGCAACCGATGCATTTCTTGCCGTAAGAGCGCGCGAGGGCGAAAGCCTTGCCGCCGATCTGCGCGGAAAAATGGATCAGATCCGCAAGACCGTGGACGAGATCGAGGCGCTTTCCGCGGACGACATTGCACATTACCGCGACCGATTGGCGCAAAGGATCCGCGAGGCTCTTGCCGACAATCAGATCACGCCTGACGAAACCAGACTTTTGACCGAGTGTGCCATTCACGCCGACAAGGTTGCCGTGGACGAGGAGCTGGTGCGTCTGCGCACGCACTTTCAGGCGTTTGAGGAGATCCTTACCGCCGATGAGCCCGTGGGCCGCAAGCTTGACTTTTTGATGCAGGAAATGAATCGCGAGATCAATACCACGGGATCCAAATGCAACGATGCCACCATCGCACAGCGCGTGGTTGACGTCAAATGCACGCTGGAAAAGATCCGCGAGCAAATTCAAAACCTTGAATAATCAATACCCTTTGGGAAAGGATAAAACATATCATGAAATTCATCAACGTCGGATTTGGGAATATGGTGGCGGCAGACCGTGTGGTCGCGCTTGCCAATCCCGATTCCGCCCCCATCAAGCGTCTGATCCAAGACTCCAAGGACGACGGCAGAGCCATTGACGTCACCTGCGGCAGACGCACCCGTGCGGTCATCATCACCGACTCGGAGCACGTCATTCTCTCCGCCATTCAAACCGAGACCATCGCCAACCGCCTGGACAGCAGCGCGCAGCTTGACGACGTGGATCCCGATGAAGAAAGCGAAAACGCTTAACGGAGGCAGGACATGAAAAAAGGACTTTTGATCGTGGTCTCGGGTCCCTCGGGAAGCGGAAAAGGAACCGTGAACGCAAGGCTTTTGCAATCCGAGGAATTTGCATTTTCGGTATCGGCTACCACCCGCGCTCCCAGAGAGGGCGAGGTTGACGGTGTCAACTACTATTACATCACGCGCGAGGAATTTGAGCGTCGCATCAAAGACGGGGAGATGCTGGAATACACCACCTACTGCGGCAACTACTACGGCACACCCCTGCGTGAGGCAGTGGAAGTGCTGGAATCGGGCAAAAACCTGATCCTTGAAATTGAGGTCGAGGGCGCGCTCAACGTCAAAAGACGTTACCCCGAGGCAGTGCTGATCATGCTGCTCCCTCCCTCCTTTGCCGTACAGGAGACGCGTCTGCGCGGCAGATGCAGTGAGGCGGAGGACGTCATTCAAAAGCGTCTGGACCGCACGAAGGAGGAATTGACCTTCCTGCCCAGCTACGATTACGTGGTCTACAACCGCGACGGCGGCATTGATGCCTGCGCCGACGACATCCGCGCCATTGTGCGTGCAGAGGGCTGTGCCAACAAGCGCCATCCCAACGCATATGAGGCGTATTTCCATTCTTAAGCTTATCATTGTACCATTTACCGACATAAAAAGGAGATATTATCATGCTTTACCCCACCATTGACGAATTGACCAAGGGTCAGTACAACCGCTACGAGCTGGCACTCGCCACCGCAAAATGTGCGCGCCTGATCACCAACGAATACGTGCGTCAGCACGAGATCGCCGAAAAGGGAGGCACCAAGGAGGCACTTGCGGCAATCGACCGCGAGCTGCGCGACGAAAAGGCAGTCAAGGTTGCCATCAACCGTATGTACCGCGGTGAATACAGCATCGCCGCCAACGAAGCAGAGGAGACTGCCGCTGTTGTTGAGGAGCCGACGGAGGCTTCTGTCGAGGAAGCCGAGACCGACGACGCCGAGCAATAAGCCGATGGCTTTGATTGCAGGCGTTTGCCTCTTGGACAATCCCTTTGCGATCGACGGCATTTACGACTACCGTATTCCCGAGGAGCTGACCGAGGAAATTTTTGTCGGAAGCTTTGTTGTGGTCCCCTTTGGGATCGCCAATCACCGCCGCACCGCCTTGGTGCGAGAGCTGAAAGCCTCGTCGGAATATGCAGAGCTGAAGGCAGTTGTATCGGTTTGTCCCGAAAAGCTATCCCTTGACGCAGAGATGTTAGGGCTTTGCGACTTTATGAAGTTGCGTACACTCTGCGCTACGGGAGAGGCGGTTCGCGCTATGATCCCTGCATCGGCGCTTTCCCGCCTGATCACGCTTTATACCCCCATTTCGGAACCCATATCGACCGACTCCGACGAAAGCCCATCGTCGGATTTGTTCGTATATCAATATATTTGCCGCCGCGGCGAGGTCTCTTTGACTGCCCTGCGCGAGCAATTCGGGGCAGGCGTGGAGGCTCGTCTCCGCCGCCTGACGTTGCACGGAAAAATTGAAAAAAGAGTGATCCTCAAGGATTCCTCTCAGGGATTGACCGAGCGTCTTTGGATCGCCGCAAGACCGCGTGAGGTGCTTTTGACACTTGCGGCAGGCGAAACGGTTGACGGTGTTCGCTTGACGGGAGAAAAGCAAAAGGCAGTGCTACGCGTGATTTTGGAGAACAGCGATCCCATGACGGCAACCGAGATCAAGGAAAAGGCAGGCGTTACCGACGCGCCCTTAAAATCCCTTCTCTCCAAAGGACTTTTGCAAACCGAGGAGCGACGCGTGGATCGCAACCCCTACGCATCGGCAGCATTCGCAGGACAAACACCGCTCTCCCTCAACGAGGAGCAGACCGCCGCGGTCAAAACGCTGACCGATCTTGCTCTTGCGGGAGAACCCAAGGCGGCATTGCTGCACGGCGTGACGGGAAGCGGAAAGACCGTGGTCATGACCGCTTTGATCGACCGCCTTTTGTCAGAGGGTCGCGGCGTGATCCTGCTCTTACCCGAAATCGCCCTCACCCCACAGTCGGTCTCCATTTTTTGCGCGCGCTACGGTGATCGCGTGGCAGTGATCCATTCAGCCCTCTCGGCAGGAGAACGCTACGACGCCTACTGCCGCATCAAAAGCGGAGACGCCGACGTTGTCATCGGTACGCGCTCGGCAGTCTTTTCTCCCGTCCGCAACCTGGGAGCGATCCTGATTGACGAGGAACAGGAGCATACCTATAAATCCGACCAAAATCCCAAATATCACGCGCGAGACGTTGCGCGTTACCGTTGCGCTGCCAACAACGCCCTGATGCTTTTGGCATCGGCAACACCGTCGTTGGAAAGCTACCGAAAAGCCAGGGAGGGCGTTTACACGCTTGTGCGGCTGACGGGACGCTTTGGCGGTGCAAGGCTGCCGCGTGTGGAGATCGCAGATATGCGCCGCGAGGCACACGTCGGAAATACGTCACCGCTCGGTACGGCACTGATGGAGGAGCTTTGCCGCACGGTGCAGACCGACGGGCAAGCCGTGCTTTTTTTGAACCGACGCGGCTACAACCATTTTGTCAGCTGTCGCTCCTGCGGCGAGGCGGTGCTCTGCCCTGCCTGTTCGGTGGCAATGACCTATCACACCCGCAAAGGAACCTACGCCGAGGGAGATCTCGTCTGCCATTGGTGCGGCAGACGTCAGCCGCTCCCGCGCATCTGCCCCTCCTGCTCCTCGGAGCATCTGGCGCGCATGGGCTTTGGCACACAGCGCGTGGAGGAGGAGCTGCAAAAGCTGCTCCCGTCGGCAACCGTCATGCGTATGGATACCGACACCACCTCCACCAAATTTGCATACGATAAAATGCTCGGAGATTTTCGCGCACACAAGGCAGACGTCCTGCTTGGCACGCAGATGGTCACCAAGGGACACGACTTTCCCGACGTCACTCTGGTGGGCGTTCTGCTTGCCGACGCCTCGCTTTATCTTGACGACTACCGCGCGGGAGAGCGCACCTTTTCGATGCTGACGCAGGTCATCGGCAGAGCGGGGAGAGGAAAAAAAGAGGGCTTGGCGGTGATCCAGACCAACAATCCCGACAACGAGCTGATCCGACTTGCCTGTGCTCAGGACTATGAAGCCTTTTACGAGCGCGAGATCCAATTGCGCAAGCTCTTGGTCTTTCCCCCGTTTTGCGATATTGCACTGCTGACTCTTACGGGACAGCACGAGCAAGAGCTGCTCCGCGCAACCACGCATCTTGCCGAACAGATCCAGCGTCTGACCTCAAAGGACGGCGCATACGCCGACGTGGCGCTTGTCACCTTTGGCCCCTTTGAGGCTCCCGTTTATCGCGTGGATAACCGATACCGTATGCGCATGGTGATCAAATGCAAGCTCAATCGCCGCACGTTGGCGCTCTTTGCCGAGCTTCTTTGCACCTTCTTTCAAAAAATGGGCAGGCAGGTCACGCTTGGCATTGACCTCAACCCGTCCAATCTGTAACTATCACGATACCAACTGACAAGAGGAGAACGATTATGGCAAAACTAAAAATTGTAAAAATGGGAGACGACATCCTGCGCAAGGTCTGCCGTCCCGTAGAAAAGATCACCCCCCGCATCATCACGCTTCTTGACGATATGATCGAGACCATGCGAGACGCCGACGGTGTCGGTCTTGCCGCACCTCAGGTAGGCATTTTGCGCCGCATTGCGGTGATCGAGGTAGAGCCGGGAGAGGTCATTGAATTGATCAACCCCAAAATCATTGCTTACGCAGGCGAGCAGGAGGAGCAGGAGGGCTGCCTTTCGATCCCCGGTCGTTGGGGCATCACCAAGCGTCCCAAGCACGTCACCGTCCGCGCCACCAACCGCAACGGTGAGATCTATGAGGTCAGCGGAAGTGATCTTTTGGCGCGTGCGCTTTGCCATGAGATCGACCATCTTGACGGCAAGCTCTTTATTGACTGCGTGATAAAGGAAGTGGAATGATGCGCATTTTGTTTATGGGAACGCCCGATTTTGCGCTCTTTTCCCTGCGCGCTCTGGTTGAGGCGGGAGAAAATGTCATCGGCGTGGTCACACAGCCCGACAAGCCCAAGGGGCGCGGCTACACGCTCACGCCTCCGCCCGTCAAGGTCTATGCCACCGAGCAGGGCTTGCCCGTTTATCAGCCTGCCACGCTTCGCGGCGAGGATTTTTCCGCGCTTTTGAGCGAGCTTGCACCCGACCTGATCGTGGTGGTGGCATTTGGTAAAATTTTGCCTGCAAGCGTTTTGGATTATCCCAAATACGGCTGCATCAACGTCCACGGTTCTCTCCTGCCCGAGTACCGCGGTGCCGCGCCCATGCAACGCGCCATCATCGACGGCAAGCGCGAGACAGGGATCACCACCATGTTTATGGACGTCGGTCTTGACACGGGAGATATGCTCCTTGTTGAAAAAATTGAAATTGCACCGAATGATAATTTTGAAACGGTGCATGATAAGCTTGGAGCCTGCGGCGCGCGCGTTCTGCTGCGCACCCTTGACGAATTACGCGCAGGAAGGCTCAACCGCATTCGGCAGGACGATGCTCTTGCGACCTATGCCGCAAAGATCGAAAAGGGCGATTGCGTGATCGATTTTTCAAAATCGGCACAAACGGTGCATGATCAGATCCGCGGTCTTTCGCCCACTCCTCTCGCCTTTACGCATACTCCCGACGGAAAAATGCTGAAGGTCATCGCCTCCCAAATCTCTGACACCGCGTCAAGCTCCGTCCCCGGCACCGTTCTCTCGCTGACGGGCGGAAGGATCACCGTAGCCTGCAAGGAGGGTGCGGTAGATCTTTTGACCGTTCTTCCCGAGGGAAAAAAGCGTATGTCCGCCGCCGATTTTATCAACGGAAGAAGAATTGCGGTTGGAGATATTTTACAATAAAGGACACTGTACGAGAATCAACCCTTTTAGGTATTATGCTTTGAAAAGGAGTCTCAAATGTTTTTTGGATTGTTTTATTATGATTGGACGATTTTGATCGTACTGCCTGCAATGATATTTGCATTTTGGGCACAGATCAAGGTTAACTCCACGTTCCACAAATACAGCCGAGAGACAACACGCTCGGGCTTGACCGCAGCAGAAGCCGCACGCAGAATGCTGAATGCCTGCGACCTCTACGACGTGAATATTTCACAGGTTCCGGGAGAGCTTTCGGATCATTACGATCCCCGTGACCGTACGCTGTATCTTTCGCAATCGGTGTTTGCCGCCCGAAGCGCCGCGGCAATCGGCGTTGCCTGCCACGAGGCAGGTCATGCGATCCAGCACGCTCGCGGATATGCTCCGCTCAGGGCGCGTATGTCCATCATTCCCCTTTGCAATATCGGATCCCGCGCCGCATTCCCTCTCTTTTTCATCGGGCTTTTGTTTGCGGGAAACTTTGGGTATCTTTTTATGCTGGCGGGAATTGCATGCTTCTCGCTTGCAACGCTCTTTCAGCTCATCACGCTTCCCGTGGAATTTGACGCCTCGCGTCGCGCACTTGCGGGAATGGAGGATTGCGGACTTCTTTACGGTGACGAATTAAAGAGCGCGCATAAAGTGCTGTCTGCCGCGGCAATGACCTACGTTGCGGCATTGGCAACCTCACTTCTCTCGCTGCTGCGCTTGCTGGTCATCGCCAACAACCGCAGACGTTGACCGCCTTTATATCAAAATCTTTCACGCTTTGAAGGAATATTCATCATGTCCAATCTCCGATCGATCGCGCTCTCGGTGCTGAACAAATGCACCGAGGCAGACCAATACTCCAACATCGCTCTGGATACTGCGCTGAAGCGGAACGAGCTATCGTCCGCCGACCGCGGTCTTTTGACGTCGCTGGTTTACGGAACGCTGGAGCATCTTTTGACGCTTGATCATTGGATCCAAGCGCTTTCCTCACGCAAGCTCTCACAAATCGACAAGGAGACACACAATCTCCTGCGCCTTGGCTTGTATCAGCTTGCTTACCTTGACCGCGTCCCCGACCATGCCGCCGTCAACGAAACGGTTGTCCTTGCCTCTCGCCGCACGCGCGGCTTTGTCAACGCGATCCTGCGCTCTTTTTTGCGAGCAAATAAGGAGATCCCCTTTCCCGACGTACAAGCCGACCCCATTGCCTATCTTTCGGTGCGTTATTCGTTTGCGCCCGAAATTTGCGCACTCTTTGTAAAAAGCTACGGACTTGAACGAACCGAGCCTCTGCTTGCCGCATTTTGTAAGCAGCCTCCGTTGACGTTGCGTGTCAACACACTCCGCACCACAAGGGAGGCTCTTTTGCAACGCTTGCTCAAGGCAGGCTATGACGCAGCCCCAACGCCAGAGGCACCGCATGGAATTGAACTGCGCGGAAGTGCGCCCACCACCTCGCTCCCCGGCTTTGCAGAGGGAGAGTTTTTTGTGCAGGATGAAGCGTCGCAGCTTTGCGTGGAAGCACTTGACGTAAAAGAGGGTATGGCAATGATCGACGTCTGCGCCTGCCCCGGCTCCAAGTCCTTTGGCACGGCAACAGATATGAAAAATATCGGTCGCGTGGTCTGTTGCGACCTACATCAAAACAAGCTTTCGTTGGTGGTGTCGGGTGCCGAAAGGCTTGGCATTTCGATCATCGAAACCGAGGCGAGGGATGCCAGAGACCTCAACCCGTCCTGGATCAACACCTTTGACCGCGTGCTTTGCGACGTTCCCTGCTCCGGCTTTGGCGTCTTTGCAAAAAAGCCCGAGCTGAGATACAAGGATCCTCAAAAAAGCACGGCGTTGCCCGACATTCAGCTTTCTATCCTGGAAACCGCCTCGCGCTATTTGAAGGAGAACGGGCTGCTGGTTTATTCCACCTGCACCCTGCTCCCCTCGGAAAACGGAGAAAACGTCTCTCGTTTTTTGGATTTGCATACCGATTTTTCGCTTTTGCGCGAGCGCACTCTCACGCCCGATGAGGACGGCACCGACGGCTTTTATTTTGCCGTTTTGCAAAAGCGGTAATTTCATTTTTTTGACACTGATACTTTAACGCTCAGGCGCACATACTGTGAAAGGAGACCACTGCGATGGAAACAGATTTGAGACGGGAATTGTTATCACTTGAGCCCTTTGAGCTTGAGGAATGGTTGCTTTCGGCGGGAGAAGCAAAATACCGCGCAAAGCAGATCTTTCCACAGCTCCACAAGGGGCTTTCTCCGGATCAGATGACAAATCTCGGCAAAAAGCTGCAACAAAAGCTACGGGAAGCATTCGTATGGCATCTGCCCGTGGTAGAACGTAAGCTGATCTCCAAGCTGGACGGGACAGTCAAATACCTGTTCTCTCTTGCCGACGGCAACTGTGTGGAAAGCGTTGTCATGCGATACGAGCATGGAAATACCATTTGCATCTCATCGCGGGTCGGTTGCAGAATGGGATGTAAATTCTGCGCCTCCACCATTGGAGGACGGGTACGCGATCTGACCTGTGCCGAGCTGCTCGGGCAGGTGATTGCCGCCCAAAAGGATCTGGGGGAGCGCATCTCCAACATTGTGATGATGGGAATCGGCGAGCCGTTGGACAACTATGACAACGTGCTAAAATTTCTTCGTCTGGTGAATTGCGAGGAGGGGATCTGCATCGGATACCGCCATATCTCGCTCTCCACCTGCGGACTTGTAGATAAAATTGAACGGCTGATGGAGGAAAATCTCCCCATCACGCTCTCGATCTCTCTGCATGCTCCCGATGACGAAACGAGATCCGCCATTATGCCCATTAACAAAAAATACGGCGTTGATGCGCTCCTTGATGCCTGCCGTGCATATTTTGCAAAAACGGGACGGCGGATCTCCTTTGAGTATACGCTGATTGCAGGAAAAAACGATTCGGTGGAAAACGCACTGAAGCTGGCTCGGGTGCTGAACGCAAAGCTACGCTCGCGCACCGAAACCATGCCGATCCACGTCAATCTGATCCCCGTCAACGAGGTCAGTGAAACCGAATTCAAGCGTTCCTCCAAGGACGCCGTCCTCAGATTTGCAAAGACGCTGGAATCCAAGGGCATTCGGGCAACGGTACGCCGCAAGCTCGGCTCGGACATCAACGCCTCCTGCGGACAGCTACGGCGCGAATCGCTCAAGGAGCGCGACGCAACCTGACCGCACGCCCCCTACATAAAGACAGACAAGGGGGAAAATACATGAAAAAACAGCTTCGCGCTTGGCGCAATACCGCACTTCTTGCCCTTGCGGCAACCGTTTGTGCGGCGTGGATCGTGTTTGACAATTTGTTCTCCCCCTTTGGCACCCCTTCGGTCACGCTGGAGATTCCTCGGCTTTGCGGTCGGATGCTGAACGAGGACGAAATCGATGACCGAATCGATCTGCAAACCGAATACCGCTATGACGACCAAGCCCCCAAAGGGGTTGTTCTGACACAAGCACCAACGGCGGGAAGCCGCCGAAAGCTGACAGCGCAAAATCCACGCTGCACGGTCAAGGTGACCGTCAGCCTTGGTAAGGAGTCGCTACCCCTGCCCGACACGGTCGGCAAGGATGCGCGGGAAAGCACCGCGGCTCTGCGCAAGCAGGGCTTTGCGGTAAAAACGGTTCTGCAGGAAAGCGAGCAAGCCGAGGGAACCGTGATCTCCACCCAACCGCGCGCGGGAACAAAGCTTCCAAAGGGCGCGGAGGTGACGCTGACGGTCAGCGCGGGGATCAAGACCAAGACCGTCACAGTTCCCGACCTCATCGGACTTGGGCGCAGTGAAGCACTTGTCAAGCTTTGGCTGGCACAGCTCTCGGTTGCCGAGGTGATCGAGATCGACGCCGATGCACCCGCCAACTGCGTAGTACGGCAGAGCATTCCCAAAGGAATGACGGTAACAACGGGAACTGCCGTTACACTGTACGTCAGTCGGGAATTTTACGAGGACGAAACTACTTGGAAAGGGGTAAATACCAACACATGACCTATACGGGATACGGACGGGTTACAAAAGGCGTGGGCGGACTGTTTACGGTTCGGCTGTTTGACTGCCACTCACGCCTACATAAGGAAGAAAGCGAGCCGATGCCATTGGATGGGCATACGGTTTTTGCGCGCGGCAGAGGTGTCCTGCATAAAAAGGGCGCACTTTTGGTGGGAGATCTGGTAGAGGTCTCTTACGACCGCACGTCATTTGTGCAGGACGGCACGACGGTGCTTCCCTCGTCGGACGGCAGCGGCATTTCGATCGACCGCGTTCTGGAGCGCACCTGCGCACTCATCCGCCCGCCCATGGCAAACCTTGATATTTTGTTTGTCACACTTGCCGCCGCCTCCCCCGATCCGATTTTGGAAACGGTGGACAAGCTGATCTCCATTGCCGAATTCAATCACGTTGAGCCTGTGATCGTCATCACCAAAAGCGATCTTGCCCCCCGTTACGCCAAGGAGCTGGAGACGCTTTACCGCAATGCGGGCTTTCAAGCCTTTTGCGCAGGCTTTGAAACGGAGGACGAAAAGGCAGCACTCAAGGACTACATTGACAAGATCCCCAACGGCAAGATCGCCGCGTTTTCGGGTGCCTCGGGCGTTGGAAAATCCACCATGCTCAACACGCTTTTCCCCAATCTTCACTTGGAAACGGGAGAGATCAGCCACCGCATTGAACGTGGAAAAAATACCACGCGTTGCGTGGAGCTTTACCCTCTCTCCGATCAACCCGATTGCAGCTTTCTCGCTGACACCCCCGGCTTTACCATGCTGGACTTTGAACGCTTTGACTTTTTTGAAAAGGACGATCTTCCCTTGACCTTTCGCGAATTTGTCCCGCTCATCGGCTCCTGCAAATACACCAAATGCTCGCACACCAAGGAGCAGGGCTGTGCCATTGTGGATGCCGTCAAAAGCGGCAACATCGCGCCATCGCGTCACCAAAGCTTTGTCACACTGTACGAAATACTGAAAAAGAAAACAAAATGGTAACAAAATCACTATTTAAGTTTGCTATAAAAAAACATTTTTAAAGGAGACAGAACATGGACCAATACGCAGAGCAAGCATTGCTTGAATATAACAGTGAGGAATGCACCCCTCATCCGGGCGGTGTGGATGGTAGAGCCTATTGGAACATCTGCTCCTCACAGTTTATGTTTGCCCCCAAATTTTATTTTCCCAAGCTTCCCAAAGCGCGACAATTCCGCTATACGGTGAAAGACAAGAACGACGTATCGCACTCCTTCATTTCCGAAACCTCGGAGTCAACGCTGGCGCCTATATGGGGAGAGATTCCCGAGGGCTTGGCGACCCTGACCGTGGAAGCGCTTGATTGGGACAACAACGTTTTGCATATTGCCGGCGTAAGACCCTTTTACAAATGCGCCCCCTTCCCCGGGCGCAATGCATATCCCCCCAAGGCTCGCTCCTACCGAGAATGCGCCCTCATGGCACTCCGCTACGTCTATCAGGATCATGCGGTTCGGTATTGGTTGGAGAACGGTATTCCCGAACCCGATTACGCTCACAACGTCTATCCCGCAAAAACCATCAGCAGCATCATCGGAGCCATGATCGCTTACGCAAGTCTGGAGCCTGAAAATGCTGAAAATGCAATACTGCTGGCACGCCGTGCCGCCGATTATCTGCTTTCCATTACCCCGGGTGAGGGCGACCCGCTTGCATATCTTCCCCCCACGTACTCGTTTCAAGGACTGAACGTAGAATCGGTAAACAAGGTGGCTCCCGCCGCTTGGGATTGCCGCGAAACCACCATGATGGTCTATCCCGTTTTTGCCGCCATGGCGTTTCTGGATCTTTTTGAAGCAACAAACGATCAAAAATACTTTGATGCGGCAATTCACATTGCAGAGCATTATAAAAAAACCGTTCTTCCTTGCGGAAGCTGGTATCTGCTGATTGATTGCAACACGGGCAAGCCGCTGACAAACAATATTTGTATTGAATTTAGATTTGTTGAGTTTTTCCGCAAGCTTTATCAGATGACAAACAACGAGTGCTGGCACGAGCTTGAGGTAGCACATTACAATTACATCTGCGAGGCATGCCTCAAAACCTACAAATGGGAAGGTCAGTTTGAGGACGTTAAGGTCTCGGGCAATTATCGCAACCTGACCCATTTTGCCGCCAATAAATTGATCGGATATATTACCGACCGTTTTTCCGATGACGAAAAAATGATAGACGTAGCAGTGGATCTTATGCGCTTTATTGAGGACCAGTTTGTGCTTTGGGGCGAATATCCCCATTGGGATCCCAACGCAAAGTACGAGCCGCACCACACCCCTGCAGGTCTTGAGCAGTATTTCTGCTATTCCCCCATCGACAGCAGTACCACCACCATTATGACCGGATTTACAAATATGTACCGCTTAACAAAAAAACGTCTCTACCTTGAAAAGGCATTGACACTTGCCGATACGGTGACAAGACGGCAGGATCCCGAAACAGGACTCAGCCCCACCTTTTGGGTTGGAGAAAATTGCGCCGAAGGGCGGCGGAATTATTGGATCAATTGCCAAATTCACGTGGCGTTTTCCATGATGAAAATGGCTGAGCTGACCGAGGCAGAGGGAATAGAATAAAAGCTAAAAACAACGGCTTTATCACCCCTCTTCCCCTCAAAAAGGCTGTCTCAAGTGCTTTTTATCGCATTTGAGACAGCCCTTTTTGCTTGCTGATTCCATACATTTGTCTCTGTGTGCATCACTTTCCTCGATATTCCCAATTGGCGTATAGCGTCATGTCGCTTACAATATGATCATGTTCAAAATCCCAATAAATATTTCGGGCTTGTCTGTTAATATATGACCACCCCACAAATACAAAGCCCTCCCGTTCCGGCTCGGGATCGGGCGGCTGCGGTAACAGCCCAACCTCCACCTCCCAAGTGATGCTGACGTTGTTATATTTGTAATCGTAATCCCACGTGACCAACACCATCCGTGCATGATACTCGGCAGGATGCTCCCAACGGTAAACCGTGAAAGCAACAAACATTGCCGTCAGCACCAAAAACATTCGTTTGAGTCCGATAAAATTCCGCGATCGGTACGGGTCCCGCTTGAATAACATAAGCACTCCTTTCGGTCAAAAGCAAGATGAAATATCTCCCCGCTTATATAACTCGTTGACAGGACCATTTCGGACAAAATAAAAAAAGGGGGCTGTTGCCCTGTGCACAAATCCGTTAAAAACGGACAATTGAAAAAAAGAGCCTCCCACTTTGGGGGAGGTGGCACGCGACAGCGTGACGGAGAGGGCCTTTTTGAAGGAATTACCCTCTCCGTCGCCTTGCGGCGCCGGCGCTCCCAAAGGGAGAGCCGAGAGTATAGACCAAGGC
>JAGANE010000262.1 GCA_017624395.1 Clostridia bacterium | reverse complement strand
TGAAAAAGCCCCTTGACAAGCTTTTTTGAATATGCTATACTGATCTTACAATTCTACTTTTGGAGGGGAAAATTTGATGAAAAAACTTGTTGCCGTTTTGATGTGTTTGATGATTGTGTTATCGCTGTTTTCTTGTCGCATAAAAAATCAGAAGGGTAAAGAAAACGTCACAACCAATGGTTACACAAACGATCAAAAGGGCGAAGAAACCGTCACGCCCCATGATACTCTCCCCTTAGCAAATGACATTGCCATGCAGATGTACCAAGCGGCAATCAACGATGAGATCTGCGTTTTTGACGAACGCTTGGGTGAGACAAAATTGAAAGACTGCCGTTTTCCAAGCAATCATTTAAGGTTGGATGAGTGTGAAATCCTTAACAAAGCAATCTTGGATATGGATGGGGACGGAGTTAACGAATACGTGATTCAATCGGAAGCAAAAGATCATATCGTGTTACATTACTATGACGGCAAGGTTTACAGCTATTGCTTTGACAGCAAGAGTTTCTTTAATTTAAATACCGACGGCTCTTTTTATTGGATCGATTCTTACGATCTTAGCAATTGTACGCGCGGACACAATCAAATTTTATTTGACGGATCATTGTGTCATGTCAAAGAAATATACAGGATTAAACAAACAAGCCCCTATGATTATGGTGATGGTGATCATGAATATTATGTAGATGGCACGCAGATCACACATGAAAAATTTATGGATTATTATGACTCCAATTGTAGAGGAAAAACAATGGCGATCTTCTCTCCGCTTGATATTTCGTGTGAGTATCCGATATCTTCAGAAAAAGCCTTTGAGCTTGCTTCCGTGTTTTGGGGATTTAAAAGCGGAACAGAAGATGGGGCTGCCGGATCACTTTATGTGCTCAAAATAGTTATATTAGAGAAGCCGAATAGCAATACGCAGAGCTACCGTATCGGTTATCAGTGGGAATGCTATTCTACCCATGTAATCGATAGTTGCTACGCTCAGCCACCGAGTTCCGTTAGAATATATGAGGAATTAATTGTAGATGCCACAACGGGAGAAGTGAGAGAATACGATAATATTACCTCACAACCTTCTAAAAACGAGATCGCTATGGAAATGTACGCGCAAACGTTGAACGACCTTGCGTCTTACACAACACCTTACAGCGGAATTCCTCTTTGCGAATGCGAAAATTTAGGATATACATACGTTGATCTTGACGGTGACTCTATAAATGAACTCATAATAGATTGTGGAGACACGTTGATTTTGAGATATTATGAGGGAACTGTTTACTTTTATGAATTTACTTTTCGCTCACTCTACTATTTAAAAACCGACGGCTCATATTCTTGGAATCATACAGGATCGGATTTTGAATACGGCGAAAATCAAATATATTTTGAAGGCGCGGCTCTAAAAACAAGAGAAATCTGGCGTATCATCAACGACGGAGAGCCTGATGCCGAATACTATATTGGGGATAAAATGGTCACACAAGAGGAGATCTTGAAATATTTTGAGGATAATCCTAAAACAAGAATCGAGTTTTCACCGCTTGAAGTTTCTTGGTTAAATAAAATTTCTCGATATGAGGCGATTACAATCGCAGAAAATTATTGGGAAAACTTCGACATTGAAGAAAACGGATACATTGTCGCGCTCGCCATCAATGCCAACGCACCCGATTCAGTTTACGTTATAGTAATTAAAAGATTTGTTATCGATCACTATTCAACATTTGACGAAATATGGATAGATAAAAACACAGGAGAACCCATAATTCCATATACTCCCGACGGAAAAGGCTAAACCTTTCACCGAGGTAACGTCACCGTCAGGTTCTAATGGGGTAACCTTGGGGAGCGTTTCAAGAAAATAGAATCTGTAAAATTATCGTTTCCATACAAAAAGAAGCTGACTCCGCATTTTTGTGAAGTCAGCTTCTTTTTTTTTTCTTTAAAACAGGGAATTATCTTTGCACTCTGCCGCTGCCGTCGCCGCCCGCAAGCTTTTCTACCTCGGAGACGCTGACACGGTTGTAGTCTCCCTCGACGGTATGCTTGAGAGCTGACGCCGCAACTGCAAATTCAATTGCCGATTGCGTATCCTTGCCTGTCAGGAGCGCGTAGATCAATCCGCCTCCAAAGCTATCGCCGCCGCCTACGCGGTCAACGATATGCAGGTGATAGGACTTGGAGAAGCAGTAGCTTTCTCCATCATAAAGCATGCCTGCCCAGTCGTTATCATTTGCGGAAATGGAGGAACGAAGCGTAATTGCTACTTTTTCAAATCCAAATTTGTCGGCAAGCTGCTTTGCCACCGATTTGTAGCCCTCGTGATTGAGCTTTCCGCCGTAAATGTCGGTATTCTCTGCCTCAATTCCAAATACGTCCTTTGCATCCTCCTCGTTGGAAATGCAAACGTCAACGTATTCACAAAGCTTTGTCATGGCTTCTCTTGCGGCATCTCTTGTCCAAAGCTTGCCGCGGTAGTTCAGGTCGCAGGAGACCTTGACACCGCGTGCCTTTGCCGCACGGCAGGCATCCAGACAAATATCAACCATGTTGCCGCCGAGTGCGGGTGTGATTCCCGTAAAGTGGAACCAATCTGCACCCTCAAAAATGCTGTCCCAATCAAAATCCGAAGGCACTGCCTCGGCAATTGCAGAGTGCGCGCGGTCGTAGATGCAAACGCTTCCTCTTTGAGAAGCACCCTTTTCCAGAAAATAGATTCCCACTCTGTCACCGCCGCGGACGATCTTAGAGGTGTCAACGCCAAAATAGCGCAGGGAATTGACCGCCGACTGACCGATTGCGTGCTTGGGGAGCTTTGTCACGTAAACGCTGTCAAAGCCGTAATTTGCCAAAGAGACTGCAACGTTTGCCTCTCCGCCACCAAAGGTTGCTTGCATCTGATCGTTTTGGAAAAATCGATAATATCCGTTGGGTGCAAGACGGAGCATCAGCTCACCAAATGTAACGACTCTTTTCATTTTGCTTCCTCCATTTTTTCAAGTGCTTCCTTTACAAAGAAGCTTCCGCCAATGGCGGCAATCTTATCAAATGCCAAAAATTCGTCTATATTGCTTCTGTCAACTCCGCCCGTGGGAATAAAGCGAACCTGCGGGAAGGGTGCCGAGAGAGCCTTGAGCGCCTTCAATCCGCCATAGACGTTGGCGGGGAAGAATTTGACGGTGGTAATTCCAAATTCCAAGGCCGCCATGATCTCGGTAGGGGTGACGCAACCGGGGTAGTAGGGGATATTTCTTTCCTTACAAATGGTTGCAACAGCGGGAGAGAGTCCGGGAGACACGATAAAGGTTGCCCCTGCTTTGAGGGCTGCCTCACATTGCTCGGTATTGATGACTGTGCCTGCACCGATCTCCATATCGGGATAATTTTTTGCCGCATATTCGATCGCCTCTGCCGCACAAGCGGTACGGAAGGTGATCTCTGCGCAATGAATACCGCTTTTTTTCAGCGCGGTAAGAATTTTGTCGGTTTCACCGATCTCTTTTATCACAACAACGGGAATAAATTTTTCCATGTTTTTTTTCCTTTCATCAATTTATCAGACGCCCGAATATGTCGCAAAGCCGCAATCAATGGGAAGTACAACTCCCGTAATTGCCGAAGCCGAGCGGTCGTCGCAAAGAAAGAGGGTTCCGCCAAGCAGCTCGGAGGCATCTACAAATCTGCCCATAGGCGTTCCGTTCAAGATTTTTGCGCTTCTTGCCGTGGGGGTTCCGTCCTCGTTGAACAACAGCTTATAGTTCTGTGCGGAAACCAGAAAACCGGGCGCGATTGCGTTGCAACGGATCCCCGTTCCCGCAAAGTGCGTTGCAAGCCACTGCGTAAAGTTGGAAATTCCTGCCTTTGCCGCCGAGTATGCGGGAATCTTTGTCAGGGGCGTGTAAGCATTCATGGATGATACGTTCAAAATACATCCCGATTTCTTTTCTACCAGATCCTTTGCAAAGACCTGCGTCGGGAGGAGCGTACCTTGGAAATTGAGCTTGAAAACAAAATCTACGCCGTCTGCCTGAAGATCAAAAAAGGATTTGCCGCCCTCCTTTGCCTCGTGCTGATATTCGTTATCGGTGGTGGCTCTCGGATTGTTTCCGCCCGCACCGTTTACCAGAACGTCGCAGGCTCCAAGGTCGCGCAAAACTGCTTGGTGTACCTTTTCAAGCGCCTCGGGATCCAATACGTTTGCTTGGTATCCCTCGCAAACAAAGCCCTCTGCCTTCAATTCGTCGGCAAGCTTTTTGACTGCATCCTCGTTCAGGTCAAGGGCTGCAACCTTGGCACCCGACTGTGCAAATGCTCTTGCCATTGCACCGCAGATCAGTCCTCCTGCGCCCGTGACCACAACGACCTTTCCACTGTAATCGATATTGATTGGAAGCTGTATCATATCTATTCTCCTTATTATTTATTTCTGATCAAATTTTTCAAGGCTATCCCAAACGCCCAGCATATACATGATGCCAAGGGCGCGGTCGTAAAGTCCGTAGCCCGGACGCACGTTGCCCGCCGTCTCTCCCCACAGATGTCTGCCGTGGTCGGGGCGGATATATCCTTCGTAGCCGCAATCGTGATAAGCCTTGAGGATCTCCAAAATTCCCGTGTCTCCGTCGCAATCGCGATGGCTCGCCTCGGAAAAATCTCCGTTGGGGAAGTGCTTTACGTTTCTCACGTGCGCAAAGGCAATTCTGTCGCAATGCTTGCGGACGATGTCTGCAACGTTGTTGTTCGGGTCTGCATTCAGACTTCCCGAGCAAAGCGTCAGACAGTTGTATTCATCGTCCACCATCTTCAAAAAGCGGTCGATATTGGCTTCGTTGACAAGCAGTCTCGGAAGTCCGAAAATATCCCAAGGCGGATCGTCCATGTGGATCGCCATTTTGATGTCGCACTCGCGGCAGGTCGGCATGATTGCCTCCAAAAAATACTTGAGATTTCCCCAAAGCTTTTCATGATCGACACCCTCGTAAGCCTTGAAAAGCTCGTCGAGCTTTGCCATGCGCTCGGGCTCCCAGCCGGGGAAGGACATATTGTATTTTTCGGTAAAGTCAAGAATATACTTTGCCATTGCGTTGTAATCGTCCTGGATCATGTTCTTTTCATAGAAAAGAGCTGTTGATCCGTCCCCTACGGGGTGGAACAGATTGCTTCGCGTCCAGTCAAAGATGGGCATAAAGTTGTAACAGATCACCTTTACACCAAACTTGGAAAGATTTCTGATAGTAGTCTTATAGTTTTCAATATATCCGTCTCGAGTGGGAAGTCCGATCTTGATGTCGTCGTGAACGTTTACCGACTCCACAACGTCCATATTGAAGCCGTATTCGTCCAGCTGACGCTTGACCTCGGCGATCTCGTGGATTTCCCAAACCTCGCCGGGCATCTTGTGGTGAAGCGCCCATACGATGCCGTCCACTCCGGGGATCTGCTTGATGTCCGATAGCTTGATACGGTCATTCCCCTCACCGTACCATCGGAAGGTCATTTTCATTGGCATAGCTTTACTCCTGGTTTATAATTTGAAATATTTTTTTGCATTTTGATAGCAGATGCCTGTGATCAGCTCTGACAGCGCCTCTTTGTCATCGGGATATTCACCGCTTTCCACCCATTCACCGACAAGTGCGCAGAGGATCCGTCTGAAATATTCATGCCTTGTGTAGCTGAGAAAGCTTCTGGAATCGGTCAGCATTCCCACAAAGTTTCCAAGCAGGCTCAAATTTGCAAGGCTGATCATTTGATCGCGCATGCCTTGCTTGTTATCGTTAAACCACCATGCGCTTCCGTGCTGAAGCTTGCCTGCGATCTCCGTGCCCTGAAACGCACCGATCAATGTGTCGATAGCGGCATTGTCCGAGGCATCAAGGCTGTAGATCACGGTTTTGGGGAGGCTGTTTTCTGTGTTCAGTCTGTCCAACAGTGCCGCCAGCTTGCGGCTGCCGTTGTTGGGACCGATGCAGTCAAAGCCCGTGTCGGGACCAAGGGAATTGAGCATGACTGAATTGGGGTTTCTGATACAGTTATAATGCAGCTGCATGACCCAGCCAAGGCGCACGTATTCGGATGCACAATACACAAGCAACGCGGTCTTAAGAGCTTCTGCCTCGTCCTCTGCAATCAATTCTCCCGCAAGACCTCTGGCGGTCAGGGCATTGATCTGATCATCAGACGCCTTGGCATACACCATGCGGTCAAGACCGTGGTCGCTTGCGCGGCAGCCGTATTGATTGAAATATTCAATACGGAGGGAGAGTGCCTTTTTCAGTGTATCAAGATCGCGGATCTCCATCCCCGATACGGCACTAAGTTTTGCAATATATTCTCGCCATCCCGCCTTATCAATGTTCAATGCCTTGTCGGGGCGGAACGACGGCGCGACCACCGTAGAAAAGCGACTGTCAGCGGCAAGCAATTTGTGGTATTCAAGATCGTCAATGGGATCATCTGTGGTGCCGATAAACTCCACGTTGCTCTTTTGAATAATGCCTCTGACACCCATATCCTTTTCACAAAGCTTGCTTTTGCAAAGCTCCCATACCTCTTTTGCCGTTTGCGCACTCAGCACACCGTGATAGCCAAAATAATTTTTGAGCTCCAGGTGGCACCAATGGTACATCGGGTTGCCGATCGCCTTGGGCATCAGCTCGGCAAATTTGAAAAACTTTTCATAAGGGTCGGCATCTCCCGTAATATAGCATTCGTCAACGCCGTTTGAGCGCATCAATCTCCATTTGTAATGATCGCCCGAGAGCCAAAGCTCTGTAAGATTGTCAAAATGCTTGTCCTCGTAAATTTCCTTGGGGCTGACGTGACAGTGATAGTCGATGATCGGCAGCTTTGCTGCATGCTCAAAATAAAGCCTTTGAGCGGTTTGGGTATTTAAAAGAAAATTCTGATCCAAAAATTTTGCCATAAAGATTCTCCTTGAAAAATGTTATACTGTCCTGCCGGGGCGAGCATCTTCTCTGTATTCCCTTGGCGTTTTTCCCATCTTTTTCTTAAAGATCTTGGAAAAATACTGTACGTCCATGATGCCGCAATGCAGGGCTACCGTTTGTATTTGCAGATGTGTGGTGTTTAAAAGATAGACCGCGTGATCGATCCTCTTATCCTGAATATATTCGGAGACGGTTTTTCCCGTTTCCTTTTTAAAGATCGTGGAAAGATACCCCGCGCTGATCTCTTGATTTTTTGCAAGCTGATTGAGAGATAGCTCGGCGGAAATATCCGCGTCTATCAGCAGGATCGTTTTTTGTACGATGGGGGAGTATTGCTTGATGGAATGCTTGTAGACAAGGCGGCAATAAGCGGAGAACATTTCCCGCATCAAGGCTGAGATCAACTTGGTATCCGACGTCAGCTCAATCTTTTTTGCATATTTTGAGGAGATGCGGTCAATGTGAATGGGATGCACGCCGCCTTGCTCCGCTGCCTTTCTGAGAAGCGTATTCATAATGATGCAGTAATTTTTTGCATTTCTGATAGGGTCGGGTATCCTCTTTTCAAAAATCTGGTCATTAAAGGCTACCGAAAGAAGATTCTCCTTGTGCTGCTGTCCCAAGGACACCGTTCTCATCAGCTCGTTTTCAAAGGAATATCTCGCCTCCATCATTTTGATATGTGCCGCAATCTCGTCAAAGCTTTCTCCCTTGGAGGCACTGTCGATGGGGAGGAGTGGCAACCCGTAGCTTTGATTCAATTCAACAATTGCAAAGGAGGGCGTTTGCCAGATCCTTTCGCAAAAGGTGTCCACAAGGACCCAAATTCTGTCGTCCTCGGATATGATCGGAACCGAGGCGTAGTACTCCGTCAGCATTTTTTGTGCGGCAGGCGCAATTCCCCTGTCTTCGCAGATCTCCAAGATTTCTTTCGAGGGGAGCGGGGAAGAAAGATAGGGCCCGATAAACAAAACATTCCTTTCTCTCAAAACGGGCAGTCTCATGCAAATATACTGAAGCCGAAATTCGTCGCCAAGCTTATATTTGGTATGGCTTTCTATATTTCCGACCATGCCTTGAACGGTCAGCTCCGACTTCAATCCTACGATGCTGCTCAGGCGGGAATCAACGATTGCCTCTACGTTATCTTGAGGAGACAGCATAGCGGTATGAATATGACATTTTTTAAGAGTTTCGCAAAAAAAATTCAATTCGCACTCGTAATTCATCATTTACCTGCTTTTTTGGTGAATTTTTTGTTCTCAACTAATATTATAACACATTGTTTTGCTAATTGCAACAATAGTTTTTGTGATAAGATAAAAAAAATACAAAAACAGATGAATTTTGTACTACCGTTTTTAAAATAAAAGGAGTATAATAAAGTTGTTATCATAGCGCTTTCCAATAAATTTTTTATCAGAAAGAGGTAATGACAATGAAAAAAGAAAAGCTGTTGGATGCCAACGGGCATCGCAAGTTCGGCATTCGCGACAAAATCGCCTATGCTGCGGGAGACCTCGGATGTAATATGAGCTTCTCCCTCAAAAACACCGTTCAGACCTTCTGGCTCGTTTACATGATGCTGGAAACGGGTCTGCTCTCCATTCTGCTTCTCCTTGTTCAGATTTGGGATGCGGTCAATGACCCCATGATCGGTACCCTGATCGACAACGACAAGAGAAAATACAGGATGGGTAAGTTCAAGACCTACATCTTTATCGGTGCATGCGGACTTCTGGTCGGCGGCGCAGCAGTGTTCCTGCCCTTTCCCGGTGCACCCAAGGTGGTAAAAGCGATCCTCTTTGTTGTTGGCTACATTGTGTGGGATGCATTCTACACCATCGCAAATGTTCCGTATGGCTCCATGCTCTCGGTTGTTACTGAGGACGTTGGTGAGCGTGCACAGCTCTCTACGTGGAGATCGATCGGCTCTATGATCGGTAACATTCTCCCCAGCACGATTCTCCCCATGTTGATCTGGCGCAAGGTGACCTATGATGGCTCCACCGACTTCCTCAACAATATTGAGATCCCCGAGGGTGCAGAAGAAGCGTTCAGACCCGAGAATTTCCACGTCAATCCCGTAACGGGACAGGCTTATGCCGCAGGCGAAGAGGTTCTCAGCCCCCTGACGGGTAAGCCTCTTGAGGTCCTTCTCGGTGACAGAGTGTTCTGGGCTGCTCTTATCATGGGCATCATCGGCTTCCTTGCATTTCTTCTCATGATCAAGACCATCACTATCCGTGTGGATGAAAACACCGTAAAAACCAACGAAAGCACCGGAAAGTTCAACATTTTCCACGCTTTTGGAAAATTTATGAAAAACCGCCCCGCAGTTGGTGCAACCCTTGCGGCAATGGGCATGTTCCTCGGAATGAATGCAGCCGCTACCGCAACCACCATCATGTTCGCAACCTATTTCAACATGGCATCCCTTTCGGGAATTGTTCAGATGGTTGGATTCCTGCCCATGTTCCTTTTCATGCCCTTCATTACCAAGATCGTCAAGAAGATCGGTAAGAAGGAAGCATCTGTTATCGGCACCATCGTTTCTCTCGTTGGCGGCGTGATCATGTTCATCTTCCCCATGATCAAGGACGTCAATACCTCTTTGATCGTTTACCTGCTCGGTCTTGTTATCTATGGCATCGGTATGGGTGTTTACACCTGTGTATCCTGGGCAATGATGGGTGACGCGATCGACTACAACGAATGGAAGTTCGGAACCCGCGAAGAGGGAACCGTTTATTCGCTCCACTCCTTCTTCAGAAAGCTCGCGCAGGGCGTTGGTCCCTCTCTGGTGCTTCTGATCATGGGCTGGCTCGGCTACCAGGCAAAGTACGGAACCATCGGTCAATCCGCTGCCACCGCACACAATATGTGCTGGCTTGTTGCAGGACTGTATATGTTCAGTGCAGTGCTTCAGTTCATCGGAATTGCCGTGATCTATAATCTCGACAAGAAAACCCTGAATCAAATGAACGATGAGCTTGCTGCAAGAAAAGCAGAAGCTTCCGTGACCGAAGAATAATTCATTGATCCTTCAAGGCGTCTGACCTTTACAGTCGGGCGCCTTTTCAAAAAAATCCGATTGCAATAAGGAGAACAGTTATGAGAAATATTGTAAATTTGAACAACGGTTGGCTGTTTGCCAAGGATACCGCCGATATCACAGTGCGCAAGGGTGAGGAGATCAACCTGCCGCATTCGTGGAACGCCATTGACGGTCAGGACGGCGGAAACGATTATTTCCGTGGTTCTTGTTTGTACGTAAAAACACTTCAACGTGCAGAGCTTCCCAAAGCCGATCTTTATTATCTTGAGCTGCGCGGAGCAAACTCCTCGGCAGACGTGTACGTTGGCGGCAAGAAGCTTGCCCACCACGACGGAGGATATTCCACGTGGAGAGTCAATATTACCGACGAGATCAAGGACGAGACCGAGATCGCGATCGTGGTGGACAACTCTGCCAATGATACCGTTTATCCCCAGATGGCTGACTTTACCTTTTACGGCGGTATCTACAGAGACGTCAATCTGATCTGTGTCAACAATGCACATTTTGATCTTGATTATTACGGCGCTCCCGGGCTGAAGATCACGCCCGTAGTAAGCGGAAGCGATGCTACCGTTGAGGTTGAAGTGTTTGTCAAAAATCTCGGTGCCGATCAAAAGCTGGTTTACGCAATATACGATCAGAACGAAAACGAGCTGCAAAAGCTGGAATCGACCGACACAAAGGTGACCTTTACCATCAAGGACGTTCACCTGTGGCACGGTCGCAAGGATCCTTACCTCTATTGCTGTGAGGTTGAGATCGTAAAGGACGGCGAGGTGCTTGACAACGTATGCAATCGCTTTGGCTGCCGTACGTTCAAGATTGATCCCGACAACGGCTTTATCCTCAACGGTGAGGAATATCCCCTGCGCGGTGTATCCCGCCATCAGGACAGATGGGGCGTTGGAAATGCGCTTCTTCCTGAGCATCACAGAGAGGATATTGATCTCATTATGGAGGTCGGTGCTACCACCATCCGTCTGGCGCACTACCAGCACGATCAGTATTTCTACGATCTGTGCGACGAAAAGGGACTTGTCATTTGGGCGGAGATTCCCTATATTTCCACGCATATGCCGGGCGGACGTGAGAACACCGTCTCGCAGATGAAGGAGCTTGTGATGCAGAATTACAATCACCCGTCCATTGTGGTATGGGGATTGTCAAACGAGATCTCCATCGGCGGTTCCGACGATGATCTGCTGGAAAACCACCGTATCCTCAACGATCTTGTTCACGAGCTTGACAAAACGCGTCTGACGACAATTGCCGCGGTTTCCATGTGCAAGATGGATGATCCGTATTTGCTGATTCCCGACGTTGTTTCCTATAACCACTATTTTGGCTGGTACGGCGGCGACACGTCTATGAACGGCCCTTGGTTTGACAAATTCCACGAGACGCATCCCACCATCCCGATCGGTTGCTCCGAGTACGGCTGTGAAGCGCTCAATTGGCACACCAGCGATCCCAAGCAGGGGGACTATACCGAGGAATATCAGGCGTATTATCATGAGGAGCTGATCAAGCAGCTCTTTACCCGCAAATACATTTGGGCAACGCACGTGTGGAATATGTTTGACTTTGGTGCCGATGCGAGAGCTGAGGGCGGCGAGAACGGACAGAACCACAAGGGCCTTGTAACCATGGACCGCAAGTACAAAAAGGATTCCTTCTACGCTTACAAGGCATGGCTCGTTTCCCCCGACGTGGATCCTTTTGTTCACCTTTGCGGCAAGAGATATATCGATAGAGTGGAGGATGTCACCAAGGTAACGGTTTACTCCAATCTTCCTGAGGTCGAGCTGTTTGTCAACGGCGTGAGCATTGGAAAGAAGACCTCGGACAATCATTTCTTCTACTTTGACGTCAAGAACGTTGGAGAAAGCACCATCGTTGCCAAGGCGGGAGAATTTACCGACGAGGGCAAGATCTGCAAGGTTGACGAAATGAACATGGATTATGTCCTTGTGGAAAAGGGCGCCATTCTCAACTGGTTTGATATTAACGCGCCCGAGGGACGTTTTTCGCTCAACGATAAGATCTCCGAGATCATGGAAACCAAGCGCGGAAAGCTGTGGTTTGTCGGCGTTGGTCTAAAGCTGAAGAAAAAGATGAACGCGAACAAGAAAAAGACCGACGGGGAAAAGAAATCGGGCGGCTTTGAGGTGGATCTCAAGGGCGGAAGTGACGGCGGCATTATGCAGATGCTGGGCGGCTTTAGCGTGCTTCGTCTGACAAGCATGATGGGAATGATGAACATTTCCTTTACCAAAGAGGAGCTTTTGAAGATGAACAAAAAGCTGAACCGCATCAAAAAGCCCAACAAAAAGAATTGATTTTACGATGCATATTGGGGTACCCGCAATTGCGGGTACCCCAATAAAATTTGCTTAATGGTCAAAAGATTTTTTGATTTCTCTGATTTCGTCTTCTATAAAAATGTTTACAACCAAGAGAGCACCAAGGGAAGCTTGAGCAGGACGAAGAACAGGGGCGGCAGAAGTAAGATCAAAAACACAATGCCAAATCGGGAGCGCCCGTATTTGATGGCATAGATTTGACGGAAGATCAGCGCAAGGATCAGGGAAGGGATCTGCACAACCGAGCCAGATATAAGAGAAACCAAAGCCACGAACATAGCAGGGCCCATAGAATCAGGGGTTACCGCCTGTTTGGTAAGCATCAAAGCGATCAGCTCTGCAATCATACTTCCATAGGTGATCACGGTAAAAAAGGTGGTGCACGATCGTAGTATCATAGCACTGCGGGAAAGCCATCTGTCATTCATTTTAAATCTCCTTTCCATCGGTCCATCGGTTTGCACTTTTATGATAGCATATTTTGCTTTGCCTGTCAAGGTGATGACCCCAAAATGAGGGATCAGGGATGCACCGTGCGAGATATTTTTGCTTTTTGGCAAAAATTTTATATTGAGTTTATCTTTTGGTGATACAATAATTTTAAGAAGGGAAGTGATTTTGGAATGAGAAATAGATCTTACCGTCCGCGAATGAGCTTTGGGGAACGTATCGCGCGTTTGATGTATGGCAGAAACGGATCGGATTCACTTGGGAGAGCCATGTTGATTCTTGCTATGACTCTTGCGATCCTGAATCTTTTTTTGCGATCGTTGATCGTAGCTCTGTTGGTCAATGCCGCTGTTTTGTACGCCTTTTTCCGTATGATGTCAAAAAACGTTGTCAAGCGACGCGCCGAAAACGCACGCTGGTGGTATTTTTGGAAGGGGATCAAGGTCTTTTTTTCACTGCAAAAAAACAAATGGCGTGACCGCAAAACCCATATTTACCATCGGTGTCCGCACTGCAAAAACACCCTACGTCTGCCGCGTGTCAAGGGCGCACATACCGTCAACTGTCCCTGCTGTCACAAACGCTTTGATATGACGGTGAAATAATTTGATGAAAAGAGAGGGAGTACCTTGCAAGGGATTTCCTTCTTCTGTAATAAAAACACGCCGCCCCGTTCCAATCAACAGGAACGGGGCGGGTGCCGTATCAGCCTTCATGCGCTTCAACTGCTTGAAGCTGCCGAGGACTTCTTACGTCATCACCAATCGAACTTTACATCCAAGCCGTTACGGCTCTGTAAATATCCGTATTGGTCGGAAAGCATTTCTGCTTTCTTATTTCGTCTTGAGCGAGTTCTCGTAGGATTCGATCATCTTCTTAGACGTGACACCCGTACGACCTTTACTCCGTGTATGGAGCTTTTTCAGCCATTTTTCCGTGTTTTTGCCTGTAAATATCTTGATTTCTAACTTCGCTGTATCATCATCAGTTAATGTGACGAAGATTTTGTCAATATATTGGGCAACAAATTCTGTTGATATCACGCCTGTGCTTGCATCCTTAATTGCCGCATCAAGCCTTGTTTTTACCTCGCCGATATGCTTGCGATATTCCTCTTTGGTGAAGAGTTGTTCTTCAAGCTCTGCGAGGGTCTTCTGTGCTTCTTCTACCTCTCGGTCGCAGGTTGCGGTCATGGACTTGAAGTTTGCCGTTGTGATAGAGCCGATCGTTACAAGCTCAAGGAGCTTGTTTTTCTTTTGGTCTGCAAGTTCGATGATACGCTTCTGTTCTTCCATCTGCTTGGTAGTTTCGTCGTCAGCTTCCATCGATCTGAACATTTCTTCGTAGCTTGCAAGCAGGGCTTCGACATCAACTCTCGTTTCGCCGAATACCTCGAACAGGATCGGCTTGATCTCATCCTCGTATATCGGGAAGGACGGACAAGCATCCGCACCGTTGTTGATCTTGTTTGAGCAAACCCACTTGGAGTTCACCGTGCCGTCCTTGCTTTTGGACTCACGGCGGTAATAGGCGGTGCCGCAATGGGCGCAATATAATTTGCCGGTAAGCAGGTTTGCGTGGTTGCACACACCTTGGCGGTTCTTCACATCTTCGCTTCTACGAGCCAATACCTCGTTTGCCTTATCCCATATCTCTTCGGATACAATGGCAGGTACGATCTCGCCCGTTTCATCCTTAAACATAACCCATTCTTCGGGCGGTAGGAATTTCTGCTTCTTGGTGAACATATCCACGATACGCACTTTATTACCGACGTAATATCCCTTGTATTTAGGA
>JAGANE010000261.1 GCA_017624395.1 Clostridia bacterium | reverse complement strand
TACCACCCAACAGTGTTATGAAAAGGGCATCAACGACTCGATGATCCACGTTGACTTTATGATCGGCACCGAGGATCTCTCCATCACCGCCGTCACCCGTGACGGCAAGCGCGTTCCCGTATTCCAAAACGGCAACTGGGCGTTTTGAGAAGCGAGGATTTTTTGGGGGGAACTTTTGAAAAAGTTCCCCCCAAAAAACAATCACCAAAAATCGAAAGGACAACATCATGGACGTCATTGAAAGATTTTTAAAATACGTCAGCTATGACACGCGCTCGGACGAAAGCTCCGAGACAGTTCCCAGCACCGACAAGCAGCGGACTCTCGGCGCCTTTTTGGCAAAGGAGCTGACCGCCCTTGGCTTGACCGACGTCAGCATGGACAAGAACGGCTACGTGTACGGTTATCTTCCCGCTACCGAGGGCTGTGAGACACTTCCGACCTTGGGCTTGATCGCGCACATGGATACCTCTCCCGATGCCGAGGGAGCAAATATTCAGCCACAGATCATCAATTACTGCGGTGGAGACGTGGTGCTGAAAAACGGCACCGTCATTGATCTTGTCACCTATCCCTTTCTCTCGCGCTACACGAGAGAAGAGCTGATCGTTACCGACGGCAACACACTGTTGGGCGCGGACGACAAGGCGGGAATTGCCGAGATCGTCAGCGCGTGTGCTTATCTTGCCGAGCATCCCGAAGTTGCGCACGGCAGGATCGCGGTCGGCTTTACACCCGACGAGGAGATCGGACGCGGTGCCGATCACTTTGACGTCAAGGGCTTTGGTGCCGATTTTGCATATACGGTGGACGGCGGTGAGCTTGGGGAGATTGAATACGAAAACTTTAACGCGGCATCGGCAAAGCTGACGGTAACGGGCGTTAATATTCACCCGGGCTCTGCCAAAAACCGCATGAAAAACGCGCTTTTGATGATCAACGAGTTTATCTCCATGCTTCCCCCTGCCGAGACCCCCGCACATACCGAGGGCTACGAGGGATTTTATCACGTCCATGACCTGGCGGGCTGTGAAACGGAGGCAACTCTTTGGATGCTGATCCGTGACCATGACAGAGCAAAATTTGAGGAACGTAAGGTCTTTTTGACGAGTCTTTGCGATTACCTCAACCAAAAATGGGGCGGCGAGCATTTTGCTTTGGAGATCCGCGACAGCTACTACAACATGAAGGAAAAGATCGAACCGCACCCCGAGCTGATCGAAAACGCCAAGGCAGCCATGCGTGCTGTGGGGGTAGAGCCAAACGTCATCCCGATCCGCGGCGGCACCGACGGTGCGAGACTTTCCTACGAGGGACTTCCCTGCCCCAATCTCTCCACGGGTGGTGCAAACTTCCACGGTGTGCGCGAGTTGATCCCTGTCCGTTCCATGCACAAAATGGTGGAGGTGCTGGTGGAATTGGTACACGCAAAGGGCTGATTCCGATTTTTCACAGTGTCTGTGTTTTTCAAAAGAATTCAAGAATCGGCTGTCTCAAATGCAAAATTCAACGCATTTGAGACAGCCAATTTTTTGGGCGTTTAATACCAAGCGAATTTGATCAGATAGTAAAGAAAAAATTTACCCATTATTTTATGATAGTCGTCCATTCCCAAAATCTCGGTATGCTCTCCTATCATCTACGCTTCCACATGTATTCGGTACGCAGGTACGTAAGATACAGAACGGGCGTGAAGGCACCGTTTTTAAAATCAACGAATCCCACGCAATTGTCCGAATCATCATACAGCTCCCAACCGTCGTACACTTCAAACGTTACGGTTCCATCACAGCTTGAAAAATTTCTAAAGGCGTTTTTTCCGATTTTCCGAACGCTTGCGGGGATCACGATGCTCTCACAGGCAATACAATCCGCAAAGGCTTCCATCCCTATGTAATATACACGGTTAGGAATCGTAATCTCCTTCAATTTTTCACAGCCATTGAAGGTATAGTTTTGTATTACGTCAAGGTTGCTTGGCAGGTTAATGCTTTCCAAATTCGTACAATACTCAAAAGCGCCCGCTCCAATTTGGGTTACCGTTTCGGGAAGTCGAACACTTTTTATCGTTCGATTCCCTGCAAATGCGCGGGCTTTGATTTGAACCACCTTTTCTCCGCTCGGAGAATACGCGGGAATCACCACGTTTTCATCGGTACAATCTCCAATATCCACAAAGCACGTTCCGTCGCCACTGGACATATAAAGCAATCCTTCGCTTGGCTGATATTGATTGCAGGCTACACATATTCCGTTTTGGTAACGGTGCTCAACAATGCCTCTGGTTCTGCGTGTGCGCAAAAGCTCGTCATTACACTTCTTACAGTAAACGACCTCGTCATAGGAGCCTTCCTTGGTACAGGAAGGAGCGATCTCGTTCTCCTTGACACTGCTTGACAAGGTGTGTGCAAGCTTTGCAACTTTTTGGGTTGTGCGCAAGACCTCCGCCTCACACACCGTACAATAATAGACCTCATCGTACGAGCCTTCCTTTGTACAGGTGGGAACGACCTCGTTCTCTTTGACACCGTTTGACAAGGTATGTGCAAGCGGTGCAACGATTTTGGTTGTACGCAAGACCTCCGCCTCACACGCCGTACAATAATAGACCTCGTCATACGAGCCTTCCTTGGTGCAGGTGGGGGCAACCTCGTTTTCTTTTACACAGCTTAATCCGGAATGGAGATGTACCTCGGTCGGCTCGTTTGTCAGCTCATTTGTCGGCTCGTTTGCAGTTTTTACGATCCATATGATCATACAAGCCGTCAAGATCACAAAACATACGGCAGGTATCAAATACCAATACAAAAATTTCTTTTTGGTGGACACCGGCGTTGTGTCTTCCGTTGCTTGCGTTGCCTCTGTTGCTTCTGCTGTTTCTACTGTTTCCGCTGCCGTTTCCAACGCAGGAGGCTCCACCTCACCTTGATAGTCATCATTTAGTAAATAGTCCGCAGTGACGTGAAACAGCTTACTGATCCGCAATATATTTTGAGCATCGGGCAGTGCGATGCCATTTTCCCAACGGCTGATCGCTTGACGCGATACGTCCAGCTTTTCTGCAAAATCCTCTTGAGACCAGCCCTTTTCTTTTCTGAGCTCGATCAGCTTGTCTGACATTTTCATAATGAAACCTCCTTGATTTGATGCGTTCATTATAGCAAATCAAATCTTAAAATACCACCGCTTCAACCTTACAATTTCGCAACAAAAGTTTACAAATCGTCAAAATCCGATCCAAAGCTCTGTTTGATATCGGGTTTGCGCCTGTCTCTATCCACATTAGTCGAAAGCTCTACGGTTGAAAGCTTGCAAAAAATCAGTTCTTTCATGAGACATCGCCTTCTAAAAGTTCAAAAGACCACCCGATATTCCCCTGCAAGCACAGAGGAGCATCGGGCGGTTTTTACGTTTATGGCTCGTTGCAACGATCACGCGCGGTATTCAAAATATTCGGTATTGTATGCCGTAACAATCTCGCCCGTGTCCTTTTTGCTCACAACGAAAAAAGTATTTCCACATTGCGTACCTTGACAAATCCCCCAATCGGATATTGAAAGCTCGTCACTCCATAAGTAATTTTCCTTTGGGATTCTCCAAACCTTGCCGTTTTCAAATTGGATCATATAATTATAGACCGTCTCGGATCTGAACCTCCCTCGATGCGCACGATAATGCTCCGCAGAGGTACTGTGTACGGTCTCCGTCGTTATGTGATAATCGTTGATTGAAACCCTTTTGATCCTCCGACTGAGGTGAATATAATGGAATATGATGGTCGCAATTCCCCAAACAAGCAAGGCAAGCAGCAACCAAACAAGCAGATGCGGGTAAATAAACTCCAACACCAAGAAAACACACACGACGATGATCGTAGGCACCGATGGTTTTTGATAGGTTTCTTTTGACATACTCGGAGGATTCTTTAAGGCTGTGACAATGTCTTTTTCTATTTCGGCATTCGTAAATCTTTGTTTTTTTTGCACGTCATCACCTCATTCCCCAATTTTATTGTATGTGTCAAATATATTATAGCATGTTTTTAGTGAAATGTAAAGAAAAAATTGCCGCGCGAGGAGTGCAAATCTATCTATACAATGTTTCGTCTTCGCCAAACAGAAAAGCCACCCGATCGGATGGCTTTTCTGCTTGTGTAAAGGCTACGAAAAAGATGTTTTTCGAGGTTCTCCACTAGATTTCGAACTCAAACGTTTTTTAGTGAAATGTTCGGAGGTTCCGAATGTGAGCGCTTTTAGACGATATTAACCTATTGTGTCCTATAAATACTTTTTGGCGGTGAAAAAACCTTATACTTAACAATTTTTATCCATGTATAAACAACGCAGGGAATCATTCCCAAAAACATAATAATTCCAACAACAACCCAAAATATTGACTCTGTGCGCAGTTTTTCTTGGGCACTATCAAAATTCAAAAGTTCTTTGCTCTCGGTACTTATTTCGAGTATTGTTCCATCGGGGTGTAATCTAAGGGTTAAAATAGTTCCCGGAGATAATGCTCTTAAACTATTAGCTAAATTTTCTCCACCAACATATATCCATATACGTTCTTCGTTCGTTAATTCAATATAACGCTGTGTTCGCCCCCTCGAAGAAAACGATGAATAATGGTCAAATTCTACCGTACGAATGACGGCCTCTTCCTTATCAATCGGTTCATATATGCCCACGACAAAGCACGTAAAAATCGCCAAGG
>JAGANE010000260.1 GCA_017624395.1 Clostridia bacterium | reverse complement strand
GGAATCGGCTACAATTTTGGACGGGTTCACATCAACTCCTGTGATTTTTCCATTGATCTCTATACCTACGTTCAGGACGGTGACACCACACTTGAAACCTTCAATATTGATCGCGATCGAAAATATGTGATTCCTTTTATCAAGGATGCACAGAAATATACGGGTGAGGGCTTGTTCCTCTTTGCTTCCCCCTGGTCGCCTCCTGCATACATGAAGGATAACGAATACCCGTTTGAGGGTGGATCATTGAAGGAAGAATTTAAGCCTGTCTGGGCAAGGTATTACGCTAAATTCATCAAGGAATACCAAAAGGAGGGCATCAAAATTGCCGCCGTGACAGTGCAAAACGAGCCGATCGCAAAGCAATCTTGGGAAAGCTGCTACTATTCTCCCGAGGACGAGCGCGACTTTATTGAAAAGTATCTCGCACCCGCGCTGGACGAGGAAGGTCTTTCTGATATTCAGATCATCATTTGGGATCACAACAAGGAACGCGTCTACGACAGAGCAAAGAAGATCTTCACCTCAAAAGCCGTTGAGGAACGCGTTTGGGCGGTAGGGCATCATTGGTATTCGGGCGACCACTTTGACGGATTGCGATTGGTGCATGAGAGATACAACAAAAAGCTGATCTCCACCGAGATCTGCGGCGCCATCACGGATAACGCTTTGGAGGTAGCGGACAACTATGCAAGAGAGCTTTGCGGTGACTTTAACAACTATACCTCGGCTTTTTGTGATTGGAATATCCTGCTGAACGAATGGGGAGGTCCGTTCCACAACCGATGCCGTCAGCCAGATGCCACCGAGCAGTTAGTTTATGAAAACAAGGGCATTGGTTGCTATGCCCCCGTGCTGTATCACTCCGTGGAGAAAAAACTGATCTACACACCGATTTTCTATTACGTCGGTCATTTTTCCAAATTCGTAAAGCGTGGCGCGCACCGCATTGCTACCACCAAATACAGCGACACGATGCAAGCCTGCGCCTTTGAAAATCCCGACGGCTCGCTCGTCTTGATCTTGGCAAACATCAGTGATAGATCCTTGCCCGCCACCGTTCGACATAACGACGTTTGCACGGGCTTTACCATGCCCGCACACTCGATTGCTACGGTTTTACTTTGATTTCGTATAATTGTAGAACAACTTTTAGCTTTTTGAAAAAATGAAATTGTTTTTGATTGGAGAATTGCCAATGTTATTTAAGTATAAAAGTAGGCGATCTCGCCATGAACACAATTCAAAAAAGTGTCGCTTGACTCTCGGGTCAAGCGGCACTTTTTTATTCGACAAAAAGCAAAGAAAAGTACAAAAAACTCTATAATCTACCAAGTTTTACCATATATAACAGCGTTCAAGTTTCTTACCCAATAAATAAGATAAAATCCTATTTATTGCGGCGAAGAAACGGTATCGAACACGAAACAGGACAGATCTTATCAATATTTCTCGGTACTTGAATGCGAAAAATATCACATAAAGCCGTATCGCAACGGAAAATCGCAGCAAGTGTACCGCATGAGATTTTCCGTGTTGCACATATGTCATGCGGTTTATAATTTGTTGAAAGTCCTTTTGCCATGCGACGGTAAATCTTGATCAGGGAGATTCTCAATATATAAAAAAGTTCTGATATAAATCGGTAAATTTTTTCTTTAGGACAAATTCCTCATTTTCAATACGGTATCAAGTGAAGGAACTTCGGAGCAAGTTGCGCCGAGGTTTCAAAATACCAAAAGAAAAGAGGAAAAAGAAAAATGATGAACCCCAGTGAGAATGTCAATGGACGCCGACAAGAAATGACGAGCTTGTTTTTGCTCTCAAATGTCAAACCCATGGAAACCCACCCGTTCCAAGTCCGAGATGATGAGGAAATGGACGCGTTGGTGGAAAGTATCCGTCAATTTGGAGTCTTAAATCCGATTATTGTGAGATTCAAAAAGGGCGATAGCAGGGGATACGAGATCGTTTCGGGACACAGAAGATACGAGGCGTGTAAGCGGCTGAACAAATATGAAATCCCCGTGATCGTTCGTGAAATGACCGACGAAGAAGCGATCATTGCAATGGTGGACAGCAATCTCCAAAGAGAACGCATTCTGCCCTCGGAACGCGCAATGGCGTATAAAATGAAGCTTGATGCTATCAAGCGACAGGGCGCAAGGAATGATCTGACTTTAGAGCAAGCTGTGCCGAAGCTTTCCACTGAGGTTATAGCAGAACAAAACAACACAAGCAAGGACACGGTTAAGCGGTATATCCGTCTTACCAAGCTCGTCAAGCCGTTGCTTGACATGGTAGACGTGGGAAGGATCGGTTTAACGCCTGCCGAGAAGTTATCCTATCTCAAGGAGGAAGAACAACTCGCACTTGCCGAATTGATTCAAGATTACGAGGTAACCCCATCGCTTTCGCAGTCGGTGAAACTAAAGGAAAAGAGTGCCAAGCAAGAGCTTGATGCCG
>JAGANE010000259.1 GCA_017624395.1 Clostridia bacterium | reverse complement strand
TTGTTGTTGATGATGATCGCCTCGTAGCCCGCCTTTTTGATGGTCTGTACGGCGTGTACCGTGGAATAGTCAAATTCCACGCCCTGTCCGATACGGATCGGACCTGCGCCAAGTACAACGATCTTTTTCTTGTCGGTCAGACGAGAAGCGTTTTCTCCCGTGTAGGAGGAATACAGATAGGCAATATATTTGCCCGTGTGGAGCGTATCCACCATCTTGAAGATCGGCTTAATATCAAGTGCTTTGCGCATTTCAAAGATATTGATCTCGTCGGTGCCCCACAGCTTTGCGATGAACTTATCAGAGAAGCCCATCACCTTTGCGGCACGCAACGTTGCTTCGTCGCCCTTCTTTTCCTTGAGCTGCTTTTCCATCTGCACAATTCTTTGAATCGACTCCAAGAAGATGGCGGTGATCTTGGTCACCTCATGCAATTCCTCTATGCTGTGTCCGCGGCGGATCAGCTCGGTAACGGCGTAAATGTTGTCGTCCTTGGATTCACCAAGATAATCAAAGATCTGCACGTCACTCATACCGTCAAACTTGGGATGGTGGAAGTGGCAAACACCCGTCTCCAGCGAGCGCACCGATTTGAGGAAGCACTCGTCCAGCGTGGATCCGATGCCCATGACCTCGCCCGTCGCCTTCATCTGCGTGCCGAGCGTGTTGGGTGCGGAGGTGAATTTATCAAACGGGAAGCGCGGGAATTTTGCAACGATATAATCAAGGCGAGGCTCCATTGCCGCCGTTCCGCCCGCAACGGGGATCTCCTCCAGTGCCATGCCCACCGCAATCTTTGCGGTCACACGGGCGATCGGGTATCCGCTTGCCTTGGAGGCAAGTGCCGAGGAGCGCGAAACGCGGGGATTGACCTCGATGAGGAAGTACTCGCTGGAGTTGGGATTGAGTGCAAACTGTACGTTGCATCCGCCCTCGATCTTCAATTCCTTAATGATCTTGATCGCGCTGTCGTTGAGCATCTTGAGGTCGTGATCGTTGAGCGAGAGAATGGGAGCGACCACGATAGAGTCGCCCGTATGCACGCCGACGGGATCAACGTTCTCCATGCCGCAAATGGTGATGGCATGGTCGTTGGAGTCACGCATGACCTCAAACTCAATCTCCTTATAGCCCTTGACACTCTTTTCGATCAGCACCTGATGCACGGGAGAAAGCTTAAAGGCGTTTCTGCCGATCTCCATCAGCTCTGCCTCATCATAAGCAAAGCCGCCGCCCGTGCCGCCCAGCGTGAAGGCGGGACGAAGCACCACGGGGTACCCAATGCGTGCCGCAGCCGCTCTTGCCTCCTCCAGACTATACGTGATCTCGGAGGGAATGGTAGGCTCTCCGATCGATTGGCAAAGCTCCTTGAACATCTCGCGGTCCTCTGCTCTCTCGATCGACTCGCTGCTGGTTCCAAGCAGCTCAACACGGCACTCCTTTAAGATTCCCTTCTTTTCCAGCTGCATCGCAAGGTTGAGTCCCGTCTGTCCGCCGATACCGGGAAGGATCGCGGCGGGACGCTCGTAGCGCAGGATCTTTGCGATATATTCCAGCGTCAGGGGCTCCATGTAGACCTTGTCCGCAATGGTGGTGTCGGTCATGATGGTTGCGGGGTTGGAGTTGACGAGGACCACCTCGTAGCCCTCCTCCTTGAGAGCAAGACACGCCTGCGTTCCCGCATAGTCAAACTCGGCTGCCTGACCGATGACGATCGGGCCTGAGCCGATGATCAGAATTTTTTTCAGATCTTTCCTTTTTGCCATTTCCTTTTTCCTCCGAAATCTATTACTGTGAAATTGTTTCCGATTGATAAACGATCCTGCCGCCGTGTACGGTCAGCAGATTTTTGCCGCAGAGCTTCATGCCCGTCAGCGGTGTTGCGCGTCCCTTGGTCAAAAACTCGTCGGGATCCACAAAAAACTCAGCATCAAGATCCCACACCGAAAAGCTCTCGCCCAGCGGGATCCCAAAGCGGCGGCGCGGTGCGTAGACCATCAGCTCGATCAGTCGTTCCATCGTAATCACGCCTTCTTTTACCAGCTTGGTGTAAAGCAGGGGGAATGCCGTCTCCAGCCCCACGATGCCAAATGCGCTGCCCGCAAGTCCCTTTGCCTTTTCCTCTTGGGAGTGCGGTGCGTGGTCGGTGGCGATCATGTCGATGGTGCCGTCCAAGATTCCCGCAACCAAAGCCTTTTTGTCCTCGGCACTGCGCAAAGGGGGATTCATCTTAAACCGTCCGTCCTCTTGGAGATCTCCATCGTCCATCACAAGATAGTGCGGCGCGGTCTCGCAGGTAACGTCTACGCCCTCCGCCTTGGCGCGGCGGATCGCCTCCACGCTCTCCTTTGCCGAAATATGGCAGACGTGATAGGCACAGCCGATCTCCTTGACCAAGCGCAGATCTCGCTCGATCTGCAGATACTCGCTCTCGGAGCAAATGCCCTTGTGCCCGTGTACCCTTGCATAGGCACCGTCGTGGATATAGCCCCCGTGCAAGAGGTCGTTGACCTCGCAGTGTGCCACGATCATTTTGCCAAGCGCCTTGGCACGCTTCATCGCCTCGCGCATCATTTCCTCACTCTGCACGCCGCGACCGTCGTCCGAAAAGGCGATGCAGTCCCCTGCCATGCCCTCCATATCCGAAAGCGTCTCGCCCATCTCGCCCACCGTAATGGCGGCATAGGGGTAAACGTCGATCACCGCGTCTCGCTCAATGATGACAAGCTGCTGGGCAAGATGCTCCCGACTGTCGGGCACGGGCTTGAGGTTTGGCATGGTGCAAACCGCCGTGTAGCCTCCCCTTGCCGCCGCACGCGAGCCGCTTGCGATCGTCTCCTTATAAGAAAAGCCCGGCTCACGAAAATGCACATGCACATCGCAAAAGCCGGGAAGGATCACGTATTGACCGACAGAATGAGAAAGAGGAGAATGGGTTGCCAAAAAAGCCTTTGCAAAAGACTGTACCTCGGCAATATTCATCATATCAAAGTTTTTCTTTTCCATGATCGTTCTTCCTTTCTGTTCATATTACTCCGCATCGCAGATATAAACTGCGGTCTCGCCGTCAATCTCCTCCAAGCGGACGGAAACCGACTCGCTACGGGAGGTGGGAACGTTTTTTCCAACGTAATCGGGACGGATCGGCAGCTCCCTGTGCCCTCTGTCCACCAAAACGGCAAGCTGAACCGCCTGCGGTCTTGCAAAGGCGAACACCGCCTCAAGTGCCGCGCGTGTGGTTCTGCCCGTGTACATCACGTCGTCCACCAAAATGACGGTACGCTCGCGAATGTCGCAGGGAATGTGACACTCCGCCGTTTTTTCAATTTTTTCCTGCTCGGTCAGGTCGTCGCGGTGTCGGGTGATGTCAAGGTAGCCCAAGGGAACCTCAACTCCCTCAAATCGCTTGATGTTTTGGGCAAGCATTGCCGCCAACGGAACACCTCGCCGACGCACCCCCAAAAGACAGATGCTCCCGACGCCCTGATTGCGCTCGATGATCTCGTGCGTGATGCGCGCCATGGCGCGTGAGATCGCGGTAGCATCCATGATCTGTGCCTTTTGCTTCATCGCAAATCCCCCTTTGATGGGTAATAAAAAAATCTTGCCACCTCGGGCAAGATTCCACACACAAGTATGCACCTCCACCCACATGGGTACAGGTCTCACTATGTAAAATCTTCCCGATCTCTCTGTATCGGCTTAAAGACTTCCTT
>JAGANE010000040.1 GCA_017624395.1 Clostridia bacterium | reverse complement strand
GTGGTATTTTCCAATCCCGTAATGGTATGACCTTGTCCGTCAAACGTGCCTGTGAACTTTGTTGAGGTGGAAGGACTCCATTCATCCTGCGAAGTGATTGTAATATCAGCCGTCAGCTTGATCTTTTCTGCTGCAAAGGTTGCAAAATTGTTTTCAAAAAACCAAAGCTCATCTTCGTTATTGATCAAATAATAACCATCAGAGTCTTGGGTCAGTCCAGTTACTTCTGCGCTCACGCAGACGGAGAGAGGTGCCATGAGAGAAAGGATCAATACGAAAGTGAGTAAACATGAGATAAACTTTTTCATTTGAGTTTGCGCCTCCATTTTTTATTTTTTTTGTTTTTTATTTGGGGTGTGCCACCCTCTATGGGATTAGAGGGTGGCGGGAATAAAATCAGTCTTCTTTCTTTTTGAGAAGCATTGCCGCACCTGCAACCATGATGATTGCCGATACGCCGCCCAGAACGACGGATGCGCATCCCCTCTCCTCTGCTACGGGAGCCGTTGTGGTTGTAGCGTTGGTTTCGGGAGCATTGGTTTCGGGAGCTTGGGTTTGAGTATTGTCGTCGTTACCGCCCTGCTGTCCGTCATCATTGCCTCCCTGCTGTCCATCGTCGTTACCGCCTTCGTTCCCACCCGGTGCAGGATCAACCAATCCCTCGGGAGCCTCGGGCATCAGATCCTCGGGGATCATGGAGATCAGATCCTTCTGGATCGGATAGTAGTCGGTCTTTACCCACTCGTTGGTAAAGTCAAGACCCGTCATGTTGGTAACGGCAGCGTCGCCAACCATGTTCTTATGCTCGATCGCGTTGGGCGTACCCGTAACGTTGCTGTCATCCGCATAGGTGAAGAACGCCGTAAACGCCTCGACCATGTAGCAATCGTTAACGGTAAGCTTGGTCATCTCACCCATGTGAATCACTGCTGCGTCCGTGCCTGCCTCCTCTGCTGCCGCAAAGTAGATCTGCGCAATGCTGTAGCAATCGGTCATCGTAACGGCTTCCATTTTTGCAACGCCGACCATTGTAGCGGCAGCCGCAATCGACTCATTCGCTTCGATGATGTCTCCCACAAATGCGCAACGCTCCAGCGTCAGAGTTTTACCCTGTACGCTACCAACGATACCGCCGTCCTCCAGGACGCCTACCAGATTCTTCACAACTGCCATACAGTCGCTCAGTGTGATCACCAGATTGTTGTGCGTTGCTCTTCCCATGATACCGCCAACACCGGGACGGTCGGAATTCTTTCTTGCGTTCAGCTCGGTTACGTTGACGTATGCGTTTTCAACCTTAATCTCCTTATCGGAGCCGTTGTTATAGCCCAGCACACCGCCCAGTGCGCGATAACCCTTGATCAGGTCGCCTACGACCGATACGTTCTTCACGGTCATGGTGTTGTGATACCAACCAACGATACCGCCAACGCCCTCACCGGTGACGTTGATGTCGCCCTTGTAGGAGCAGTTTTCAATCGTGGCAGCGCCTACCGACTGACCGAGGATGCCGCCGATCGCGCCGCTGTAAGTACCGTCAGCAAAAATATCACCCTCAACAGTGGTGTTCTTAACCGAGACAGTAGCGTTCGGGAATCCGCAAACGCCTGCGGTACGACCGCCCTTGGAGGTAATGTTTGCCTTCACGGTACAGCCGTCAACGGTCAGTTCGCCGTAGGTGTTACCCAACAGACCGCCAACCTGTGCCTGATTGCTCTTATGGCGACCCGTTACGGTGCCTTCTACCGTACAATTCTTAACCGAAACCGCCACTCTGCCTGCGCCGCCGATCAAGCCGCCGACGTTCTGCAGGCCCTTGATATCGCCCTTTACGGTTACGTTTTCAAGGTTCACAGCTCCGTTTGCATAGCCGATCAGACCCGCGGTGCCTGCACCTACGTAAGAGGTGGTCGTCTTGCCCTCATCGTCGGTGGTTTCAACAGCATGAATTGCCGTGATCACGAGCTGATCAAAGGTTACATTTTGGATGTTTACCGTACCCGAGGTCGTGGGAAAAATACCGTAGTTGTTGGTAAAGTTTTCGGGAGTAACGGCTTTCAGACCCGTTACGATCTTGCCGTCGCCGTCAAACGTTCCCTTGAAGGTAGAGCCTGTTGCATCCCAGATGTGCGCGGTATCTGCCGTTACATCCTCGTTGATGACCATATCCGCGCCCAGCTTCACGGTTACACCTTCAAAGGTGACGGGCGCAACTGCGGGGTCTGCAGCGCTGTCACCCTTGAGCAGCTTTGCAAAGCCCATGAACTGATCTGCGGTGGTCAGAGTAAAGGTGGTGTCGGTGGTATTGTACCAAGAAGTGTCGGGCATACCCGAATACTTGGATGCGTTCCCGGTTGCGCTGACGGCAACGGGAACCATTAAAGACAATACCATTACAAAGGAAACGATAAGTGCCAATAATTTTTTCATTGTGATATCCTCCTTTAATCTTTTGGTAGTTCTTTAGATTGTTGATGCCATTTTTTAATGTTGTTCAGATCGATCTTGATGTTGCTGACCGTGTTGCCGTAATAAGAAGCAAGGTTAGGATTTCCCTTGGTCAGCAGGTTTCGGAACATATAGGGAATATCGTCGAGATATTCGCCGTACATCTGCGAAAAATCAAAGTGAACGTTTTGCATGATCAGATCGATCATCTCCGCCATATCCGGCTCTGTGGAGTATCTTCCCTTCAGCACGGAATCGTAATACTCGGGATAGATCTCGCGGCGGCATTCCTGCGCCATAAACTGCACGATCAGTCCCAAACGCTCCAGCCGATCGTCTCTGACGTAGTTGGGAACACAATAAACCGCAAATTGGTCGTTGATGTTGGTGCAATATTCCTTTTGCTCCTCATTCCACAATGGGTGCGGCAGGATTCCATAGTCAAAGGATACGTTACGGTAAGCGGAATAGGTGGATTCGAACGTGGAAGCGACAAACAGCAATCTGCCGTCACGAAATTCGATTCGTTCGTTCGTCGACTTGTCCTGTACGTAAATATCATAGCGATGAACGCCGTTCAACTCATAGAAGGAAAGCAGCTTGCTGAGAACACTTGTCGTAAAGTCGCTGACCATCGCAATCGACATCGTGCCGTCATCGGACTTGTTTACGATCTCATATCCTGTAGAATACAGCCAATGGTCGTAGGAATTTCCTGTACCGGACGCAAAGGTAAACATATCCCCCGTGCTGGGCTTCTCGTCGTTATTGAGATCCTCCCACGCGTTTTGTGCAATTGTGTACAAGGTGTCAAAGGTCCATTCCTTGTCGTAAACCATTTTGTAAAGTCTGCTTGCGGGATATCCGTACTTTTCTACCAGATCGTAGTTGAAGTAGGTTGCCATGGTGTACTGCACACTGCTAAGTCCAAGCGAGCCGGAAAGACCGATCAGAGTGCCGTCCAGCGTCATGGTGTCGTTGATGTTGTGATTCCAGCAATCGGTTGCCAAATTGATGTAGGGAACGTTTTTCCAGTTCTGATAGAAGCCCTTCAGCTGCGCCGCCGTGTACACACGGTAGCACTGACCGCCTACCAGGTCGAACGTCGTATCTCCTGCAAAAGCAAGATTGTTAATGTCTGAATAAACGTTCAAATGGTTTTGCTGAATCACGGTAAATTCAATGTTGTAAACCTCGTCAACGTACATGATCCATTCCGCGATTGCTTCCCCTGTGCGTACGTCGTTTGCAGTTTCGTCAAACTGATACGCCATGTTGGAGGCAATTGCCACCATAAACTGTTCTGCGCCGTAGTCTTTCACGGGCAATTCATCTTCCACCAAATCAGAACCTTTTGGTTTTTCGGTTTCCTTTTCTTCGGTATCTACGGGCGTTTCATTATTTTTACAACCAACAAATACCGACAAAAGCGAAGCCAACGCTATGATCAGTGCCAAAACACGCAAGATGGATTTGCTTGGTTTCATTGTCTTTTTGTTCTTT
>JAGANE010000039.1 GCA_017624395.1 Clostridia bacterium | reverse complement strand
TGTCAAGCATGCACTCTAACCAACTGAGCTATGCCTCCGCAACGCTATATATTATAGCACAACTAAACGGAAAATGCAAGCCCTTTTTTAAATTTTCTTGAAATATTTTTTCTTTTTATCCTAAATACTTGAATTCTGCTCAAAAGATGCCCTCTTGATCCTTTTTCTCATTCTGCGAAGATCCTTCAGCATCCGAAACGTATCACGTATGACACGCACCTTTGATGTACCGTGATTGATGACACGGACGGGCGTTTCGTCAATGCGATACCCAAGCTTGACCGCCCATAAAATCGCTTCAAAATCAAAGGCAAAGCCGTTGACCTCGCAACGGGAAAAGATCTCCTGTGCTGCCCTTGCGGTAAACGCCTTACAGCCGCATTGAGAATCCGACAACCGAAATCCCCCGACAAAGCAAAGCACTCGGATATACGCCTTGGAGGCTATACGACGAAAGAAGGTATATCCCTGATAGCCATCATTTTTGAGGTTGCGGGAGCCGATCAAAACGTCCACCGTCGGATGCTCTTGAAAGTAAGTGGCATACTGTTCAATTACATCGGTGCCGTATGCCAGATCAGCATCCGTAAAGAGCCTGATGTCTCCCGTAGCCTCCAGCATAGCGGTGCGCACCGCGTAGCCCTTTCCGTGGTTGGATTCATATCCCACAACACGTACGTTTGGCAATTCCAATGCGCGGACGATTTTGTCACAGCCGTCTGTGCTTCCGTCATTGCAAAACAGAATCTCATACTCCGCAAAATGATCCTGCATATATGCGGAAAGTTTTTTTGCTGTTTCTGCAATAACGCCTTTTTCATTATACATTGGAATGCAAACTGAGATCTTCATTGTCAAAAATCCTTTCTGAAAACAAATATGTCAAAGTCCAATTCGGTCGATAAGCGCTCCAAGCATTTCAGCTTTGCGCGATCTGCATCGGAGGTGCGCCAATAATAAGGCGTCATTGAAAACAGTGCTTCGATCATTTCCTGTCCCTCTACCGTGATCTCGGTTTGCAGGCGCTGTTGCTCTACAAGCTTCATTTTGGAAGGGAGATCGGCTCTGCCCTCATTGGTGTACGGATGCTCGTACAAAGCACGCTTCAACCCCATCAAGTGCCGTTCCCCAGCACCAACCAAAACAAGATATCCTCCCACTTTTGTTACGCGTGAAAACTCCTCCTCGGCGCAGGGCGCAAACAGGTTGACCACTGCGTCCACCGATGCCGTTTGTACGGGCATGGAAAACAAGCTTGCCACGGCAAAGCCCGCGCGAGTCTGCAGTTGCTTGGCGCGTCTTGCCGCGTATTCAACGCCTGCACGTGAGAGATCGATTCCCAAAACATCGCGACAATCAGCCATGCGATTGGTATAATATCCTTCACCGCAGCCGGCATCAAGAACTGTTTTGGAAGGGAGAAAATCCAATATTTCATTTATGGTATCGGAAAGTGAAGCGTAGTATCCCGCATCAAGAAAGGCTCTGCGTGCCAAGATAGCCTCCTTGCCGTCACCCTCACCTGCGTGCGGTCCTGCAAGATGCAGATGTCCGCTTCGTGCAAAATCAAAGCAATGCGTTTTGATTCCGCGACAACGGCAGACCTTGCCATCCTCTGTTACCGTCATGCTGCTTTGGCATACGGGACATTGTAAAAGCGCTACTATCCTATCGTTCATTTCATCAAATCTCCTTCGTTATTTCCGTAGGCAATGATGCGATTCTTGTGGCAGGAAGCTCAAACCAAAATACAGATCCCTTTGAGACGCCGCTATTGACACCGTATGCGGCATCGTGAAGCTCCAAAATTCCCTTGATAATGGAAAGTCCCAGACCGGTACCGACCGTGGCGCGCTTGTGGACCTTGTCCACCTTGTAATAGCGATCCCAGATCAGAGGCATTTCCTCGGGGGCGATTCCCTTTCCCGTGTCGGAAACACTGATGCGCACCCTGCCGTTTGCAAAGGTTTGCTCCACGGAGACCCATTTGTCCTCGCCCGTGTAATTGATGGCATTGTTAATCAAGTTATAAAGCACCTGTAAGATCATACCGCGGTCAGCACATACACTCACCTCCTGCGAGCAAACAAACTCCACAAGATAGCCGCGATGCTTGATCAGCGCATCGTAACGCACCATCACCTCACGAACCGCCTCGGTAAGATTGAATTCTGTCATCACGGGAGTGTTTGCTCCCGATTGCAGCTTGGAAAGATCCAAAAGATCATCAACTAACGCAGAAAGCCGCGCGGTCTCGTCAATGATCACCTGCATATTTTCCGGTGTATTCTCCCCGGGAAGATCGCGCATGACCTCGCCGTATCCCTTGATCATCGTTAAGGGGGTGCGCAGATCGTGTGAAATGTTGGCGATCAGCTCCTTTTGCAAGCGATCAAGGCGTGAAAGCTCATGGGAAGCATAATTCAAGGTATCGGCAAGCTCTTTGGTCTCACGATATCCCTTGCCAGAAAAGACAACGTCATAATTTCCGCGTGCCAAAAGCTTTGCGGAGTCGTTCATCTGCACGATGGGGGTGGAGATCTTGCGATACAACAAAAGTACGGTGATCAATCCCGCAACCAAAATGATTGCCGTGATCCAAACAAACTGTGTCCCAAGCGTCCGTACGGTAGAATCCAAGGGCTGTAGGCGTGCATTCATCAAAATCATATATGAAATGTCGCCCCGATCTACCACACGCACGTAAACTGTACGCATATTCTTTGTGGGAATCTTACTGTTTGACTCTGTTGCATCGTAAAACGGAAATTTTTCAAATCCCTCGTTTTCCTCCACCTCAAAGCCTCCAAAGGCGATCCTTGTAAAATAGTCGCCACCGTTGCCAAGTGCCTTTTCATAAAGCTTACCAAGCTGCTCAAAGGAAAGCGTAGCAGTAAAGCTACCGCCCGTTGCATCCACGTTGATGAGCATTTCACTGTGATCGCTGCCAAGCTCAAAGACCGTTACGCAAAGTGAATGATCTACGGCACTGCTGTATGCAGCCATAGAAAGCTCCTCGCTCCCCAGCTTTTCCGTCAAATGATCCGCTGCCTCCTGCATCTCGTTTCTCTTGACGGCGCGAAAAAATGTGTCAAGCAAAACCACCTGAAATAACCACGTCACCAAAAGAATGATTGCAACAAACACGGTCATATACAAAATCAACTTCCAACGAATGCTGATTCCGTTTGCGTTTTTGATTTTTCTTGATCTCATACACCCTCAAAGCGATATCCAACACCGCGTAGCGTTACGATAAAGCGGCTGTATCTGCCAAGCCTTTTTCTCAACAGCTTGATGTGCGTATCCAATGTGCGCGCATCTCCAAAAAAGTCATAGCCCCACACCTCGCACAAAAGCTTTTCACGCGAAAGTGCAATATTTCGGTTGTTGAGCAGATAGAAAAACAGATCGTACTCCTTGGGAGACATCTCCACGCGTTCTCCGTCAATGAAAACAAGTCGCGCCGTAACATCTGCTCTCAATCCCCCGCCATCCAGCTCTACGACGACGTTTGGGGTAGTGTTTTGTCCCGGCACCAAGATTGGACGGTTTACGCGTTTCATAATGGCATCTACCCGCAGCATCAGCTCCTTTGGAGAAAACGGCTTAACCACGTAATCGTCAATTCCCACCTCAAAGCCGTTGATACGGTCGTATTCCTCGCCGCGTGCGGAAAGCATGATGATCGGTGTTTGCGAAATTTTTCTGATCTCTCGGCAGGCAGAAAAGCCGTCAAGCTCCGGCATCATAATATCCATAATGATCAGATCGTACGAATTGCTTCTGCAAAGCAGCACTGCCTCCATGCCATCTCCTGCCTCGGTGACCTGATGCCCCTCAAACTCTGCATATTTACGAATGATCGCGCGGATGCGGGATTCGTCGTCAACTACTAAAATATGATACATTTCGTATACCTCTGAAAAGTCGTTGATTATTTCAAATCGTTATTTTTATAATAGTCGGGAACGTATTCCTGCAACGTCAGATTGGTAGTGTATTCCGCTTTGTCACGGGAATATACGATGACAATCGTATCACCGACTTTGCTGTTTTTAATGATTTCCGTAATATCTGATTTTGTTTCTACTGCAATTCCGTTAACCGAAATGATGCGATCCTTGTTTTTGAGATCGGTATTATACTCGGAGGATACCACGTAAACACCAACCTGATCAACACGGTAGTTGTAATAATAATAATTGAGGTTGGAGGACGTAATATCCAACAGCTCCAAGCCATGGTCAACAATGCCGCGCACGTAGCCGTACTCGATCAGATCCAGCTCCACGGTGTACGCCGAATCGATCGGAATGGCAAAGGCAAGCCCCTCCACACCTGCAGAGGCGTATTTTGCGTTGACGATGCCGATCAGCTTTCCGTCCAGATTAAACAGACCGCCGCCCGAATTTCCCGAATTGATTGCGGCATTGGTCTGCAACAGCGTCATCACCGTACCGTCACTTGTTGTGATATTGCGCTCGGTAGCGCTGATGATGCCGTCGGTTACCGTGCCACCAAGTGTTCCCAGGGGATTTCCGATGGCAACCACCTTTTCTCCCACGACAAGATCGGCACTGCAGCCCTGCTCCACATAGCTTAACGGCTCACTCTCCTTAGGCTCGATCCGAAGCACGGCAAGATCGCTTGCCGCATCACTTCCAACCAATGCGGCTTCATATTTGCTGCCCGAATTTAGGGTAACGGTTACAGAAACAGCGTTTTCCACTACGTGATGGCAGGTCAGAATATAGCCGTCTGCCGAAATCACCACACCGCTTCCCGCACTCACACCGGTTTGTGAGCCAAAAAAGGACGACGATGTTTTTACCGTGGCATCAATGACAACCACTGCATCCTTGACCTTTTGAGCCACCTGAGAAACCTCAAAAACATCCTCTCCCGCAGATCCGTAGGGAGAGATCTGCGACTCGGATTTGTTTAGGATCCCCTCGGGATCGCTCACATGAAGATCACTTTTATCGGGCGCTTCGTTGACGTTGCTTGCCGTTCTGTTTTCAAGAATGCCAAAGGCATAATATGCACCGCCAAAGCCTGCCGCAAACGAGATTGCCGCACATAAAACGACAGTAAGAACAAGCAGTGCCGCGCGCTTTCCGCCACCCGATTTTTTTGGCATGGGGGCTTGTCCGTAGCTCCCCGTATTGGATCCGCCGCCCGAGGAAAACACGTACTCATACGTATTTTGTGTGCCGTTTGCTCCGTTTTCCTGTGTTCTGTAGTGGTTGTTACTGCCAAAGATGTTATGATCGAATTGTGAATTCCGATTGTCCATAGATCAAAACCTCCTTTAGAAATTTGTCTGCCAAATTTTTGTTTGATGTTCTAATTATAGTCAACGAATGTGACGGCTGATTGAAGATGGCAGAAAAAAAGCTTGAAAATGCAGTATTTTTCTTGTTTTTTTTCAAAAAGTTTGGTATAATAAATTAGAACGCCGTATTTACCTTATATTATAACACAAAAAAGTAAAAAGGAAAAGATATGTTTTTATTTTTGTCAAATTTTTTTCAAAAAAAATCCATAGACTGTTGGGCACCGCTTCCACTTTCTGCCTGCCGTATTCAAAAGCCTTATCTTTTGGAGCGTGCGGGTATTGCAGACGGCACAGCGATTTTGATTGTGGTACCCTATTTTACTTCTGCGTGCCGTGACCCGCAAAGAAACCTTTCGGCTTATGCCGTTTCCAAAAACTATCATGCTTTTTTTGATGAATTGTACGGTGAGCTTCTTCCAATATTAAAAGCACGCTTCCCCAAAAACCGTTTTGCCTGCTTTGCCGACCACTCTCCGATTGCAGAGGTAGAGGCGGCGGCGCGTGCGGGGCTCGGTGTCATCGGTGACAACCACTTGCTGTTGACCGAAAAATATTCCTCTTACATCTTTTTGGGAGAGCTGATCACCGATGCCATTCTTCCCTCTATGGTCCATGGGGTCAAGGGGTGTGAGCATTGCGGTGCCTGCAGTGCCGCCTGCCCGATGAAGGAATGTGGCACTTGTCTTTCGGCATTGACGCAAAAAAAAGGAACACTTGACGCACAAGAACAGGCTTGGATTGTAAAATACGGCTCGGTTTGGGGATGTGACCTTTGTCAGGAATCCTGCCCTCATACGGTGCGTGCGCAAAAGGAAGGAACAATTTTTACTCCAATCCCATATTTTTGGGAAAACACTCTGCCACACCTGACAGGCGCGCATTTGGACGCGATGTCCGAGGAAGAATTTTTGTCACGCGCCTATTCGTGGCGAGGGCGTGAAACGATTGAACGAAACCTTGCAATTTTGAAAGATTACAAAAAAGGAGAGCCGACGTGTTAAAATTGATCTATGGCGCATCGGGAAGCGGAAAGACCACGCACCTGATCGGGCAGATCCAAGCTGATATTAAAAATCAAAAGCGTTGTTATTTGTTAGTCCCCGAGCAGCAGGCGTACATCAGTGAGCGCGATTTTGCCGCTTCCTTGCCACAAAATGCAGGGTTGTTTTTTGAGGTCGTTAATTTTTCAAGACTTGCCGAGGACGTTTTTCGCGAATACGGCGGCGTGACACAAGGATCGATCAACAACGGGCTTCGTACACTGTTGATGTGGGATACGCTACGCACGTCGGCACCGCTGTTTCAGCAATACGGAAAAAGTGCATCGGCTGATACCACCCTGACCTCCCTGATGCTGAAAACTGTTTCCGAGCTGCGAAGCAACGGTGTCAAGGGAGAACGTCTGGAGGAAATTGCGGCGGCGCTCCCCAAGGAAACCTCCCTTGCCAAAAAGCTTTCGGACCTTTCTCTGATTGACGCACTATACCGCGAAAGATGCGAGGCATGCTTTGGGAGCGATCCCGCGGACAAGCTGTTGCGCATGGCAAAGCTATTGCGAGAGCATCGTTATTTTGAAAACGCCTCGCTTTATATCGACTCCTTTACCAGCTTTACCGCGCAGGAATATGAAGTGCTGCGTGAAATTTTACGTCAAGCAGACACAGTGACCGTATCACTTTGTATGGACGATCTGTTTACCAAGCTGCCGCATTTTGAAAGCACGGTTCGTACAGCCCAACGCCTGATTCACTTGGCAAATGAGGCTGATTCGCCCATTTTTTATCAAAAAATGTCGCAAAGTACCGAGAAAAAAACCCGTGCGCTTGAAATTGTTGAAAAAAATCTTTGGAGGTTTGAGCTTACAAAGGACGCACGAGAGACACTCACGGAGAATGAACAAAGGGCTGTGCGCACCATTGTCTGCCCCAATCTTTATGAGGAAGCCGAAATGGCAGCGCTCAACATTCTTGATCTTGTGCAAGGCGGCATGAAATTTGGAGATGTTGCAATCGTAGTGCGCGATACAGAGGATTACCGTGGCGTGTTGGATGCCGCTATGGAAAAATACGGAATTCCCTATTTTCTTTCTGAGCGCACCGATCTCTCGGTCAAGCCGCTTTCCAGACTCATTTTGTCGGCTCTGCGTGCGGTCAGCCGTCATTATCAGGCACAGGATATTATGACGTTGATCAAAACGGGGCTTGTGGGAGTAACCCTTGCCGATGGAGCCATGTTTGAAGAATATTGCGAAACCTGGCACATTTCCGGCTCGCGCTTTACCGACGAGACATGGAGCATGAATCCCGATGGCTTGACCACCGAGCGCAGTGCGCGTGCCGAGGTGATTCTCGACGCTGCAAACCGAGTGCGTCAAGCGGTCATTTCCCCGTTGCAGGCATTCTCCTCTGCCCTGCGTGCCTCCCACCGTATGATCGACCGTTGCCAAGCGTTGTATGCTTATCTTTGTAAGATCAACGTTTCCAAAAATCTTTCGGATCGCGCAGCCACCGAGCTTGCAGACGGACGCACTCGCGAGGCAAGTGAAACCGTGCGTCTTTATCAATTTGTTACCGACACGCTTTCCACGCTCTGCGAGGTTATGCCCGATGCGGAATTGACCGTGGACGAGTTTATCACAGCCCTTACGCTGTTGTTTTCCGAAACCGATCTTGGTTCTGTCCCCGATCTGCACGACTGTGTGATGATCGGCTCTGCGGCAACGATGCGTGTTGAAAATATCAAGGCGGCGCTTCTTTTGGGACTTTGTGAGGGAGATTTTCCCAAAGCCGTTACAGACGATGGAATTCTTTCCGAAGCAGACAAGCTTAGGCTTGAAGAATTTGGAATTCAGCTGGATTCCTCCGAGGGCTTACGCTCCTCTGAGGAGCTTTTGTACGTCTACCGTGCAATGACAAAGCCCACGGAGCGCTTGTATCTTTCCACTGTCAGCGCACAACCCGACGGTTCTGCTCGCACGCCCTCTTTGGCTTTTTCACGTGTTCGTTTTTTGCTGAATGCCCCTCTTGAGGAATTTGACTCCGATGAGATCCGCCGTGTGCTGGATGAAATGCCGACGTGGAAGGAGCCTCCACTGCTCGTTGCCCAAAAAAGCGCGGACGGAACCACTCTGCGGCTTTCCCAATCCAAAATTCAAACCTTTGTGCTTTGTCCCTACCGTTATTATAGCACATATCAGCTCAAGCTTCGCGAAAAAAAGGATTCTCGACCGAGTTATGCGGATGACGGTCTGTTTTTGCACTTCGTGTTTGAAAAATTTTTGCGCAACGCTCTGCAACCCGACGGAAAGCTTCAAATTCCCGACGCCAAAGAGATCGAGCCGCTTGCAGATGCCATCATTGACGAGTATCTGCAAAGCGTCTGCCCTCTGCCGCCCGAACACATGGATCGCCGCTTGTTGCATCTGTTCGCGCGCCTGCGCAGGCTTTCGGTGATCATGCTGCGAGATATTCTTGCAGAGCTTGCCATCAGCGGTTTTGTGCCCTATCGATTTGAGCAGATCATCGGAATGCCGCAGGAGGGCGGACTTCCCGCCATGGTCTTGGAATTGAAAAACGGTTCTCGTGTTTCTCTTTCGGGCAAGGTTGACCGCATAGACCTTTACGACTGTGACGGAAAGCTTTACGTCCGTGTGGTCGATTATAAATCGGGTGAACACAAATTCAAGCTTGAGGATGTCCGCAGTGGCATGGACGTGCAATTGGTGTTGTATCTCTTTTCCGTCCTTGCCGCCGATCCGCAAAGTTTTTCTGCAGCGGGCGCACAGTATCTTTACGCTACCACCGAAAAAGGTAAAATCGGTGTTTCCAGAAGCGGATTTTTGCTGGATGATCCTAAGGTTCGCCTTGCAGCCGACGGATCAACAGAGGAAAAGCCCTATACCAAAAAGCTTTTGCTGCAAAGTGCCGAGGAAATCAACGCACTTGCTGACGATATGCGGCAGGCTGTGACCTCGGTAGCCGAGCGCATTCTATCGGGTGAGGCAACAAAAACGCCCTCCGAGGATACCTGCCGCTTTTGCCCTATCCGCACCCACTGTGACAGGGCTTACCATGATAGAAAGGAGAAAACGATATGGCAAGAACATGGACCGTCTCACAAGAGGCGGCAATCAATCTGCGCGGGAGCGCAATTCTCGTTTCTGCCGCGGCAGGATCGGGAAAAACCAGTGTTTTGACCGAGCGGATCATCAGAAGCCTGACAGATCCCCATTCTCCCGCCGATCTTTCCCGCCTTTTGGTCGTTACCTTTACCCGTGCCGCTGCGGCTGAATTGAAGGCAAGAATTGCCGCCGCACTGACCGACGCGCTTGCCGAGGATCCCTCAAACAAGCGGCTTTCACGTCAGCTGTTATTGCTTGGCAGCGCACAGATCTCTACCATTGACTCGTTTTTTCAAAGAACCGTCCGCGCAAATTTTGAGCGTCTTGGTCTGCCCGCCACCTTTCGTATTGCCGATGAAACGGAGATCCTTCCGCTTTCCATGGAGGTGATGGACGGCTTGATCGAGGAGTTTTATGACCGCTATCCGACCGCAAAGAATTCCTCAAACGCGCTTGACAAGCTCAAGGGAAACCGCTTTGCCGCAGCTCTTGATCATCTAATGTCCAATCGCAGTGACGGAAAGCTCAACACCTGCCTTTTGGAGTTTTTGCAGGAATTTTCCTCCTATCCCGAAGGGATCGGACTTTTAAAGAGATCTGCAAAGCAGCTTCACTGTGATTCTGCTCTTCCCTTTTTTCAAACCGTTTACGGAGAAACGCTTGCCAAAAATATGCAAGCACAATTTGAAGGATACATCAAGGATCTTTTGGAAATACAAGCATCCTTGGAATATGACCCCGACATTGCCTACAAATGCAGCGCCCTGCTCACCTCTGATCTTGCCTTTTGTCATGAGATGGAGACGGCACTTGCGCAAAGAGATTATGAACGCGCACAAGCCGTGGTATTTTCCTTTATCGGCGGAAGATTTCCAGCCATCAAAAACAAGCCGCAGGAAGTAGACCGTTATCGGAATTGGCGCACCGCCTTTCGCAAGGAGCTCACCGAACGCCTTCAACCCAAGCTGATGCCAACCGCCGAGGCAATTGCCATGCAAGCTGAGCGCACCGCAGAGCTTTGCGAGGTGCTTTACGAGTTTTATGCGGAATATGAAGCCCGACTGATGGCTGAAAAAAATGCGCGCGGTATTTTGGAGCATAATGACGTGCGCACCATGCTTTACCGACTTTTGACCGACGAGAGCGGTGACCGTTCCGAATTTGCAAAGCAGCTTTCCGAGCAATACGATGCGGTTTACATTGACGAGTATCAGGACGTAGATCTTGTGCAGGACCGTATTTTTGCACTCATCGGCGGAAATAAGCGCTTTATGGTAGGAGATATTAAGCAAAGCATCTACGGCTTTCGCGGCAGTGATCCCTCCATCTTTGCCGCTTATCGCCGTGCCATGCCTCTTTATACCGAGACGGATGCAAAAAAAGATGACGGTGTTTGCGTGTTTATGTCCGACAACTTCCGATGTGACCGTCCCGTGATCGAATTTACCAACCTTGTCTGCTCCTTTCTGTTTTCTGCCTGCGAGGAAAGCGTTGGCTACCAACCGCAGGACGATCTTGTTTGCTCCAAAAGAATGTCAACCGATGTGCCTGCAAACGTAACCGTTGCGGTATTTGAAAAAGATAAGACAGATGGAGACGAAAACGAGGAGCGAAATGCCGAGGCTGTATGGACAGCGGCTGAGATCTCCCGACTTTTGCGCGAGGAGCATTTGGACGACGGAAAAGCTGTTCAACCCGAGGATATTGTGATTTTGGTGCGCGCGCGGGCACAGGGAGAGGCTTTTGTCTCGGAATTAAAAAAATTAAACATTCCCGTTATATCGGAAACCGCATCCTCGCTTTTAAAGGAACCGATCCTCACCGATCTGCTCAACCTGTTGCGTGCCGTTGACAATCCTTACAGAGATCTTCCGCTTTCCGAGTTTTTGCTCTCTCCGCTTGGTGGCTTTGATCTTGGCGAGCTGACCGAGTTGCGAGAAGGTGCGTCCGATCACGCAGCACTGTTTGACGCCATGACTGCCGAGAACGGCGAGCTTTCCCCAGCTTTGCAACAAAAAGAGCAGGATACCCTTGTGTGGTTGGAAAAGCTGAGAGATCGTGCGTCCGTGCTTCCTGCCGACCGCTTTTTGCGCGAGCTTTATCGCGAGGAGCGTCTGTTCCCATATGCGGATCTGCCCTGCCTTTTGGTGCTTTACGACCAAGCCCGCTTGTATCAACGCACATCATGGTGCGGTCTTTACGGCTTTTTACGTCACGTGGACAAGCTATTGGAAAGCGGCAAGCTTTCGGCAAACGGATTTGCAAAAGCCGAGCAAGCCGTGACGGTCATGACGATCCACCACTCCAAGGGGCTGGAATATCCCGTTGTCTTTTTGGCGGGCTGTGGCTCAGCCTTCAATCGCTCGGATACATATGAAACGCTTTTGTTCCACAAGAGCGTTGGATGCGCGTCCAAGCTTTACGATGCGGAAACGGGAGAAAACGAAAACACCGTCCTGAGGGATGCTGTGCGGCAGGAAATTGACGCCGAACAGACCGAGGAAGGAATCCGCACGCTTTACGTTGCACTGACGCGTGCCAGGGAAAGACTTTACACAACGGGAACCCTGCGCACAACGATGGAAAAGGCAATCTCAAACGCCCGTGCCGTGCGGCGTGGAAACCGCTATGCCATTCTTTCCTGCAACAGCTTTCTTGCATGGATCCTTGCCGCGTTACAGCAGGACGAGGCAAATACAGGTGATTTTCCTTGTACTTTCCGTCATTTTTTGTCAAGTGAGGTTGCGGAAGGAAGACCTTGGAAAGAAAACACCTCCGCGGTGGTTGCTGCCAAAG
>JAGANE010000258.1 GCA_017624395.1 Clostridia bacterium | reverse complement strand
CACTAGCATATAATGCATCACTTTTTTAATCAACACTTTGTGCCAACCTCTTGATTTTACTTGACATAGACATAATTTTGCTCATTACAAAATTGAATTGCGGAGTAACATCCCAGTAAATTCTTCAGGATCAAGATAGGAAAGATCATCAATGGTCATAAAACGACCAATTTCGGGATCATAGTATCTTGTTTTCAGGAAATACAGATTGGTTTCTGTATCGTAGTAGTAGGAACGATAGCGGAACGGGTTGAGCACACCAGTGTGCGTATCATCTGTAATTTCAACACCGCTTGCATTGAGAACTTTACAGTTGCCCCAAGCATCGTACTTATATTTTACCACAACTGCCCCGGTATTGTCAAGTAGAGCGACAATATTTGCCCGTGCATCTTTTCTTTTGTTAGAATTAACAGCATATAAAATATTAAGACCGTCCCTGATTCGGGACGGTCATTTGATAGTTTATTTGAGAAATTACTTTTTGGGATCCTTTTTTTGAAAAACATCCTTGAGCCAATTTTTTGTGTTCAATTCAATCAATGCGGCAATTGTTTTTTGCACCGATTTTTGAACCTTTGGATCGTTTGCGTTTTTCTTTTTCAGCAAATTCGCCTTTGCGGATGCTACGAGATCGGTCAGCGTTGCGGCGTCACCGGCTGAAAGCATCTGATAAATCGACTCAACAAATTCCTCGCGTTGCTCAGGCGTCATACTGCGAACCCATTCATTCAGCGACTTGTCAAACCGCTTACACTCGTCGGTCACGTTTTGCAAATGAACAAAAGATCCGCCCATGACGTTCCATGAAAATCCGTCGTGCTGTAACGGCCCTACCTGACGGCTTTTGACGACTGTATAATTTTCATCATGCTCCAAAAGCATACCGACTACCGAGGATTGCGGAACCAAGGACTTAATAATGGGTCTCATGGCAATATATGCGGGATCGCTAAGCATCCCCTCCCCAAATCCGGGGCCGTCGTTGCTCCAAACGCGCACAAGCCGCTTTTTGATCGGCTTTTGACAATGTACTGCCGCGTAGACCGCGAGATTACCGCCCTTGCTGTGTCCTGTCAACCGAATATCTCCATCAAAATAAGCGCCCGCCTGATCAAGATACTCCGTAGCCGCAAGCTGTGCAGGAACCACCGGCATAAAGCTCATATTAAAGTTTTCTTTCCATCCAATCAAAGTGTCGTCTGTGCCTCGGTAAGCAATCAGCATGGTTCCGTCTCCCGGAAAAAAGCTCATTGCTGAGAACTGCATCTGTTTTTTGGTATCAATTTCGTTGACGTATGCACGAATTTCCACGTTGCGAAAGCGTCTTGTGGATTTTAACGTACGGAACAGTGTGATAATCTCCTTTGGTACAATGACACCCATAGAGATCTTTTTGGGATCGGGATTTTTAGAAAAGAAGGCATTTGCCGCAGTTCGGATGGAAATTGGCATTTCACTGTGATGCTCGGGAACGATCCCCTTCAGATCCAAATAAGAAAGCAAAGAAAAAATCATGCTGTCAACTTCGTTGATCGGCGCCTCGGTAAAGGTGAGGTCTCCGCGCCATTTCAAATAATCGTACAGCGTTCCCATGAATCTTTTTCAAGCCTCCTTAATATCTCAAAAAATAATCAGCAACCGTGGTAAAGCCGCTTGCTTTCGTAGCAAGGGTCGCACGTCAGATGAATTCCAAGCTTTTTCATCGTATTTTCATCGTTTTCAGCCAAAATAACCGACGAATGCATCTCACAGTGGCGCAGATTGGCAAGCTGAGCCTGCGCCTGTGCAGCGATCGGATCGGAGACGGCACAAATGGAAAGCGCGATCAAAAGCTCATTGGGGTGCAATCTCGGATTTTTACTGCCAAGTGTTCCGACCTTGAGATTGGTGATCGGCTCCAAAATTTCGGGAGAGATCAAATTGATGCGGTCATCAATATCGGCAAGCGTTTTTAAGGCGTTCAGGAGCGCCGCGGAGGTAGCCCCCAAAAGGCGCGAGGTTTTTCCTGTGACAATTCGTCCGTCGGCAAGCTCAATGGCGACCGCAGGCTTTCCCGTCGTCTCCGCCTTCTGTCTTGCCACCTCGGCAACCTTGCGGAACTCTACGTCAATTCCTGCAGATTGCATAATCAGCTTCAGTTTATCAACGTCACGCTGTTCCCCACTTCCCTTTCTCAAATTGGAAAGAGCCGTGTAATAACGGCGCACGATCTCCATTTTAGCTGCCGAGCAGACCGCTTCATCGTCATCAATACAATTTCCAGCCATATTCACTCCCATATCCGTGGGAGATTTAGAGGGTGATGCACCGTGAATTCGTTGGAACATTGCGT